>JAATVR010000400.1 GCA_014523665.1 Nitrososphaerales archaeon TH526 | reverse complement strand
TTGATCATAGAATAGATATTTTGTGCGGCGATTTTTCCATGTTGTTCTGCAAAATACGCTGTTGTCGGTACCGGATATCCTTTATTATTAAGTATAAGTGCGGCATCACCTAATACGAAGACATTCTTTCGTCCTTCTGCTTGTAGAAATTTATTAACTACTACTCTTCCGTTGTAACCTGTTTTGAGGCCAATTTGTTGAGGAAGAGGTAAAGCAGTAACACCCCCTGCCCAAATAAGCATTGTAGTTCTTATAGCTCTACCATTTTTAAGGCATATTAGGTCTGATTTGACTTCCGTAATATAATATTCATCGCCTAGTAGTAGTTCAACATTTAGAGCCTCAAGATATGCTCGTACCCAATTCTTGGTGCGAGTAGGAAAACCAACTAACAAATTTGGCGATATTAGTATAACCTTAATGTTACTATATTGCCGACCCTTCTTTTTAATTAATGATGCAATTTCACCAGCAACTTCAACTCCAGTTGCTCCCCCACCTCCGATGATTATGTTTGTGCTTTCTGTTGGATCAATCATATCTTTTGAGGATAGTCTTTCAGCAATTTTTTTTGCACTATCTACACTATTGAACTGAAATGAGTATTCTCTAAGTCCAGGAATACTAGGCAAGAATGGTCTGCTACCCAATGATAGGACTAAAAAATCGTATCTTAACTGATAAGAAGGATTAGTAGTAAAAACCAGATTTCTATCAAGATCAACATCGATGATATTGGCTTGAACAAAATCAATTTTTTTACCCTGAATAATATCTTTATAATAAATAATTGAGAATCCACGTTTCGATAAGATTTCTGGCAAACTTGGTAGTAATGTATGATATACATTTTTATCAATTAACTGAATCTTTGAATAATTCTTTTTGAGTAACTGTTCTAACCCTAGAGCGGTTTGAATACCAGCGTATCCACCACCAGCAATTAAGATATGTACACTGTCATTTGCTAATGGCATTAAGTAATGATATTATTCAATATCATTACTTAAAAAGGTATAATAAAAAGAATACATTAACTAAGTTGCCGTACAAGTCCTAGACCTTTCAGAAGAGACTCCTCAATAACAATGACGCGTAAGGTTAACACATTCCTTAACAGCATATGACGTAACAGTAAGAATTCTCGTAGAACGTATATACAATAAGACTCAAAATAGTTTGATAGGTTTCTGGAGACAAATAACCCGAATAATAACTTGAATGTTGAAACTATAAGTTACATCATTAATGAAAGGATGTCCATCATTAGTCGCCCACCTTTATATCAGACCCTGTAATAATGACGAATGCTATATAAAGTGCCAACCTTAAGTTAATTTTGTATTTAGATCATTTAGTAGTACATTGTAAATTGAGGTAGACGACACCGAGAAATCGAGTTGCAGACAAAACATAGTATCACTTGGACTTTTTCTAATATAGCCTAATATTATCATATTTTGAAAAGATGGTGCGGCGCAGCCAGTTGTTCACCTGGATCGCCCTACTATATCAACATAGGAGTGTAGAAATCTCTATGACTCTTATCTATTATAACTATACCCAACATTATAATAATATGTTCTCAATGTAGTGACTGTTTATTTTATAATAGTAAATTAAATAAATCATTCTAACTTATCAGGATCATACGTACGTTACTGTTAAAGAAACATGTAAGAAGGAGCAAAGAGAGAGTACTAATAGATAGGGAAGGGTACAGGATAGACTAATTCATATTACACTACCACTGTTAATCAAACTTATCCAATATGATGACCATCGTTATGGTGAATTGCTAAGGGTACTAGCGATTATGTAGAAGTACAAGAAGGAAAATATATGATGTATTTTTTTTCTAGTCCTAGATGGAGAGACTTATAGTTGTCTTCATTTAGCTGTGGTATCATTCTCCCATAGCCCAAAGGTGTTGTTCTCTGTGTCTGAACATACAGCCAAATAACCCATACCAGGCACAGCCATTCTTGGCATCTTAACTTTCCCTCCCAGCTGTTGTACCTTGATAGAATATTCATCAACTGATTTTACATCAATATAATTTGTTATACCTTGTTGTTCTGGCATCATTCTCTTCATCATCCCACCGGCAACAGCATTATTTCCATTGTGATCTGTAGTAGTTATTGCCCAATATTCTACTCCTTCAGGTAACTTCTCCGGTGACACTTTCTCGATATTCCACCCAAACAAATCATTATAGAACTTTTTTGACCTTTCAACATTGTCTGTAGGAATTTCAAAATGCACTATTGTTGGCATATCACTAAATGGTTACCTCCACCTAATAAATTAGTAAGGGAAAAAATGTATAGCTGGTAATTA
>JAATVR010000399.1 GCA_014523665.1 Nitrososphaerales archaeon TH526 | reverse complement strand
TAGTACAAGTTCATAGAATTTTACATGAAGGTCGGATTATTCCTACCGCACGTTGGGGAGCGTATTACTGCGGAGAATATTCTCTATACAGCGACAGAAGCAGAAAAGGGAGGCATCGCCTCTGTTTGGGTATTAGATCGACTACTTTGGCCAGTTAAACCACAGACTCCATATGTTGCATCTCCTGATGGTTCACTTCCAGTCGTGTATCAAAATGTGCTTGACCCTTTGACTATATTGACATACATCGCAGCCGTTACTAAACGAATATCTTTAGGGACATCAGTCATTGATATGTTCTTTCAAAATCCAGCGGTGTTAAGCAAAAGAGTTACGACACTTGATATCCTTTCAGATGGAAGAGCTCTTACTGGATTGGGTATAGGTTGGTCAAAAGATGAATTTGAAGTCTCTGGTATTCCTTACAAAGACAGAGGAACCAGAGCTGATGAATATCTTCAAATATTGAAAAAGATATGGACTGATGATGTTGTAGAATTTAAAGGCCGATTTTACAATATACCTGCTTCAAAGATAGGACCTAAGCCTGTACAAAAACCACACCCCCCGATTCTACTTGGTGGATTCAGTCCGAAAACGTTTTCACGGATAGTAAACTATGCAAACGGATGGATAGGAGTAGCTGGTTTTGGACCATTAGAACAGCTTGAGCAGGTGATAAATGGATTGAAAGAAAGTGCTAGGAAGGTCGATAAGGATCCTTCGAAGGTCAGTATCTATATGATTTCATATCCAAATGTATCAGAATCTGCTTCCACATCGTCTACTCAAATAAGAACACCGATGACTGGTACAATCGAACAGATTGGAAGTGATATTGAACAAATTAAAGCAATGGGTACAGATCACATAATATTTGGTCATCTATTTTCCTCTGTAGGAAGAGATATGAAGAAGATGGTTGAAGTAACAATGCAGCTTGCCAAATTTGCTAAATGAGAGTGATCGCTTTATTCATTACTATAATTATTAATTCATATATAATGTAATCCATATACAATGTAATTGTTATAGTATAATTGGTTACTATGACATTTTTGTACTACCTAATAGGCACTTGAAAAATCATTAGTCAGATGAACTTCGGCTTTATATAATAGATCCATTTTATGTAATTAAACAAAAATCATCTATAACAAGAATCACATAAAGTTTTTTCTTTCTTTGAATAGAATATCTTTAACCAACAGACTCAATCTCAGGTAGGTTTGGAATATTCAGAGTAAAAGCTTGAACAGAAGTATCATAACCATAATAACAGTAACTATCAGTATTGTGTACAAAATTTTAGGCATTCTTCATAAAATTCGCTCAAGAGACTATTTAACTATAACCATTGAGAATACGCAAACTGATACTTTTTATGGCAACTAATTTCTATTAGATTACATTAGTCTAAATAGAATAATGGTTGAATGATATATTACGTTGTCATCATTCACAGCTATTTGTACATCTTGTGATTCTGCATCAGTACTGAACTCTTCTTAGTTTGATCTTACCTGTGAATGTAGCGCCTCCATCCGTAGAAGCTCTGAACATTACTTCATAATTACCCGTTTTGTTAGTCGACCATGCTACATAAATATTATCGCCTGATGTGGCAAATGGTACCAAAAGTACTGGTTTCAGTGATGTTGTTACGCTAGCGTCGACTTCGGTGAACTGCAATGGTGACGAGGCTGCCTTAAACTGAGCAAGCATTATTAGTTTGCTAACTTGATAGATGTCATGCGAGATCTGATGGAAGAGAAAAACGGGCTAGTTAGAGACAATCTGAATAATATCACAAAAGCCAGCGACGATATTCTCAATAATCTTTCAAATCAAATGAAGGATAAAAAGTTAAACGCCGGCGGAGAAATCGGAGGGCTCTTGTATAGTTTTAAGGCAATGGCAGTTATTGATAGCGAGTCTGCACTAGAGATGAATAGTCAGGACAAAGTGCAGTATGCAAACTTATGGTTCCAAAATGCAGAACAAATAAGAACTGATATAGAGGAACGTTACGGGTCTCAACTTAAAGATGTGGACGAACAGTTAAGTGTTATAAAGGAAGAAATAAAACAGATAAATAAAAAACTCAAGAGTGTCGACGATGAGGCGGAAGAAGAGAGACTTATTAGCGAAGGGGCTGAGGGAACAGGCACTGCTACAAGGTATAACTTGACCTGATTGGTCTATCTATGTAATTGCGACAATGCCGAGGCCGGTCGCCAAGTTAGTGCTAACTAACGTCTTCTGGCAGCTATCGTATGTGTTTGTTCTATATACCATCTAATATTGTCTTTAAACTTTGACCACCAATCAAGGAATGCATCACTACTTTCTGATTCAAATAGTAAGAATCCATTATATTCAGTTCCCCAAGCATGATTATATTCACC
>JAATVR010000398.1 GCA_014523665.1 Nitrososphaerales archaeon TH526 | reverse complement strand
GACGGAATATTCTGGAACTCTGTTGAAAAAATCAGTCATCAGTTCCACGATGTGGAGGTAGAAGAGTATTATGTGGACAACATGACTCAACAACTCGTCAAAAATCCTGAACGATTTAATCGAAACATACTTTTGAGCACCAATCTATTTATGGATATAATTTCAGAGTGCGCTTCAGGTCATGTAGGTTCAATCGGTAACATATATTCTGGAAATTTCGGAGAAAGTTATGCGATGTTTGAGCCTGCCCATGGTAGTGCGCCAAAATATTCTGGAATGGATAAAGTCAATCCTGTAGCTTCTATCCTTTCAGGCGCTTGGTTGGTGAAATATCTGGGTGAAACAGATATCTCAAACGCAATCTTTGAGGCGACTGAAAAAATAATTGCGGAGGGAAAGCATGTAACATATGACCTTGGGGGCGAGTCATCACTTTCCCAAATGACTGCTGAGATAGCGCAGAAATCATCCAATCTATTGAGGAAATGAGATCGTCCCCTAATCTGATCTATTCAGATTTTAGTCGCTAAGGGAAATCGAATCTCCTGTACTGAGAGAGACTCAAAGAACAGCTTTCTTGTTGATATTGTTCTTCTAGAAAGCCCCAAAGACGCTACGGCGTCATAGAATTGAGACAAATTGGATAGACTTGATAAGAGAATCAAAATTGCGCCGTGTTGGCTCAATAGATTTACTGCAGATTTGACGAATTCTATTGCTATCTCCGAACCTGTTATTCCCCCGTAAATGGTTCTATCGTAAGTATCATTGTCCTCATAGGGAAGATATGGCGGATTACTGACAATAAGGTCGTATTTCTGCGAGGAGGCAAGAGCTTTTACTCCGTCACAGCATATCAAATCCGCTACTGTGCGGTTAGATTGCTTGCAAAATGATAAGGCATCGAAATCAATCTCTGTTCCCACTACTAGGGAGAAACTTTTGCATAGTTCTCTTAGAATAATTCCTGACCCGATACCAATCTCTAATGCTGAATTTCCTCGATATCCTGCCAGCGAGTCCAGCATGAGGTAGGTGTCGTCAGAGGGCTGGTATTTGTGAATTTTATGAATCACACCACGATTCAATTCGTTATCTGAATTTTTGGAGAAAACCATTATCATACCATTTCTCTGTCAATGGCTTCGTAGTTTCAGATGCTCATGCTCCTGGCTATATCAACTATCTCATTGGGACTTGACTGACAAATTCTCTTTGATAAGTCACGACCGAAATCGAGTCCAAGGACTGATGCAACCTTGCGAACATTTCTTCTTTTCTGCGAAAATAATAGTACAATGTTCTTTTTTACCCCGTGGGAGAGTTGTCGTCCGGAGGGCACCAATTTAATAACTTGAGATGAGACAGTGGGCGGTGGACTAAATGAGGTACTAGGAACATCAAATAATTCTTCAACATTAAAACAGTATTCGCATATTACGGAAATAGCTCTATAGGATCGCGTTCCAGGAATCGAAAGGAGTTTTCTTGCGAATTCTTTCTGCACCATGATTACTGCCCTATCAAATTTAAGATTGCTTAACCAAAGTATTGTCTCTTTACTCTTTGAATAGGGAATGTTGGAGACACAAACATCAAATTCAAAACTCATCCAATTATGACTAAAGAGATTTATGTTCAGCAGCAGAAGATTATTATAGTGAGCCAATTTCAGCTTCGCAAACTCAAATTTGGCCTTATCAATTTCAACAGAAGTCACTTCGCCTGCATTCCTACAAAGATGCGATGTGAGAGCTCCCTCTCCTGAGCCGATCTCTAACACTTTTTCAGTTTTTGCCAGATTTGCTTCTTGAATGATTCTTTCTATAACCACCCTATCTGTGAGTCTGTGTTGTCCTAATGAGTTTGGACCTGTGATTCTCATCTTCTCACGAATAGGTTCATGCGAGCCTCGCCTGTTAATTCTTCAACTATTCTCTTTGCTATCAATTTGGCAGGATCCTTTAAGCCAATCCTGTCTTGGATATCATGGAAGGACTCAAACTTTTTAGCTTCTCTCCCTTTTATTATCGCCATCATGTAAGTCTTCCCTATTCCGGGGATAAGCTCCAGGGCATGAATTCTAGGAGTTACAGGTTGGGCGATATTTACATAATCGATAAATCTCTTTTCATTCTCCAACACAATTTTTTCGGCTGTTGCAAGCAGTTCGTTTTTAGCTGTCTGAGATATGTTAGAGTATTCCAATCTTCCAAGAACACTGATGATCTTTTCTCTCCCATCTCTCCCTATGTACAGCCGTTCTCCTACTTCGAAGGTTGCGTTTCCGTATCCCAATAATTCTAACAATGTGAGTCTTTCTTCGCCAATTGCTTGTATTATTACACCCTCACGACCTCTTACAGTTGAGGATTTTCCGCGCTGCATAAAATCCAATATGTAGGCATACTCTTCGTATTTACGTTGAGGTTGGTGATGATGTGTATAACCGTCATCAGTTCTCCAAGCACGATCGGATCTGTCCACAGACATTGACAATCGTTTAATTCCCACTTAATTGATTAGTGGCTAAATATTTAACCTTCAGCTTTCTGTTTCAATATTTCTAACATTTTTTCCAGAGTATTGGTCAAGATCAATTTTTTCCACCCAAATGTAAATGACCTCAATTCCTCAAGCGACTTTGGTAGTATGTTAACTAATTCGACTGCCTCTTCTTCTTTCAATTCGCATTCCTTAATCTGTTCCTCTACCATCTTGCGTGAGGTTTTTGCATCGAGTTTTGAGAATCTCGTTACGAAATCAAAAGTCCATCTTTGGATCTGGTCCATTTCATCAGGTTTCACCTTCTCTAGAATCTCTTTAACCTCCGGTAACGTGATTATTTCTTTCTTGTCAATCTCTGTCATTAAACTACTTCATCGCCGTTAGATGTTTTACGTGGTTGAGCCTAGTTTGTAAGATTTTTTGTTTATTGCCGATCAGTACTGAAGTTTTTAATGTCCTTCTTCCGACTTGTAACACAATTCCGACCTTTCCATGATACCTTTTATGGGGAGTTGTCTTGTGTTCCCTAGGATCTATTGTGATGATTACCTTGTCACCGGGATTGTATTCAGCTAGTAGGTATGATAATCCCTTTGGAACATTACTCTGCGTCAGAACCGTGCGAGACTTCCTCCTGTAGCCATGTGAACTCGGCATTTTGTTTCCTGTATTAACAGGCCTTAATTTAATAGTAACTGCCTACAACGATCAATATTGTTGTGGATCCGTAGCTCCCTTTTCTGAAAGAGAGAAAAGTACCTCAGTTTCTGGGTGATAAGGACTGTCTACCATCCTTGCGATTCTATTTCTTCCTGAGCGCTTCAGATAGATGCGGTATGTGCTAGTATGGGCTACTACATTGCCGCCTGTCGGTCTGAAGGCGTCGCCGAAAATTGAATCAGGCGAAGACTGAATCTGGTTTGTAATTACAACTGCGACACCGTATGTTTCAGAGATTCTCAATAAGATGTGCATAAATTTATTCAGTTTCTGCTGTCTTTCTGAGAGGGTCGCCCTACCCAGGAATTCCGCTCTATAGTGTGCAACTGCCGAATCCACGATGACAAGCTTAACTTCATTGCTATCTATGATTGGGCCTGTTTCATCTATTATTAATTCCTGGTGTGCTGAGTTGTATGCTTTAGCAACAATGATGCTATCGAGGATATGGTTAGGTTCAATATTTCTTGCACTACATATTGAAACGATGCGTTCAGGTCTAAAGGTATTTTCGGTGTCCACGTAAATTGCCTTTCCGCCCAACCCTCCATGGGCTCTGTCGTGTGGTACCATCACGCACAAGCTGTGACAGATTTGCGTCTTTCCAGTTCCATATTCTCCAAAAATTTCTGTGATAGCACGAGTCTCAACTCCTCCATCTCCAAGTAAGGTGTCGAGGTTTCTAGAACCTGTTGATATTCGCTCAGCACTAAGCCGTTTATTATACAATTTACGTGCTGTTACAAAGCTCTTCTCTAATACTCCTGCATCCTCAAGTCTTTGCCGAGCCCGGTTACATAGAATAGCTGATTTTTCGATATCCATTCCAGTAGCTTCTGCAATATCAACCGGCCCTCTTACAACCAAATCTTTGAGTGACCTAAATCCCGAATTTTGAAGATGCGTTCTTGTGGCGATACCTATCTCCTCTATGGAACAAAGGTCTATCGCTGTTTTTGGAGCATCATCATCGTTCAAGGGTTGGTACTGTTAAACAATCCATTCTTAATTAGTCTTAGGTGAAAGGTTATTGTAACGTAAATGTTCCAGTCGAATCGGCGTTATACGACGTGTAAAAACTTGAAAAAGAGATGGTCTAGCTGACCGAGCTCGATGTTGAGCCCACATACAAGAATCTCGTTTCAGATCCGATTACCCTATGTGGAAACAGGTGTTTGATCCAAATCGATTTTATCAGATGCAACAATTAAATAGTAAAACTTACGTCCTCTTTCTTGTTTATCCTGGTGCGATAATTGCTAGTTGATTTGAACCTAAACGGGAAACAAGTCATTATTATAGGTGGAGGAACAGAAGGCCTAAGGAAGTTGAGAGGGCTAGAAGATCAGAATTGTGAAATAATTCTGATCACAAACCGACTTAATAAGATAATCAGGGGTCTGCAAGATAAGGGGAAAATCTCTCTGCGAAAAGAGCATGTTAAAGACGCTAGCTTTCTTAAAGATTATGAAAATCCATTTCTAATTCTAGCGTGCACAAATAATAAGCATCTCAATCGTGCAATAGCCAAAGAGGCTAGCAGAATGGGGGCTTTGTCTTATGCAGTAGATGACCCATCGGTTAGCAATTTCTCATATGCTTCCATAATCAATGTTGAAGGAATCCTTCAAATAGCCATATCTACCTCCGGGAGAAGTCCTATAGTTGCAAGAAGATTTAGAATCAAGGCTGAAAGGGTCATAAGGAGATTAATAAGTAAGTCGGATATTGAAAACATACGACTCCAAGAGGTCGCGAGAAGAATGATTAGGAAGAGAATACCCACGGTCACTGAAAGAAAGGAATTTCTGTACTCTATAATTAACAATGCCACTATCCAGAAGCTTATTAAGGAGGACAAAATTGATGATGCTCGACAGGAATTAGTTGCATTAATAAACTCTTGGGAGGGTAAATGAAGCTAAATGACACAATTCGAGCCTCTATATCGAGAACAACAGTTCTGTAACGCTCGAATCACTTACAAGAAGGCTCCCATTCACCTACTGGAAAGATTCACGTTTAAGAATGTTAATGAAGCTTATGCTAGATTCAGGGAGCTCGCATCTGATAGTGAGTGTGTTATTTTGCAAACATGCAATAGGGTGGAAATCTTTTTGTCGTCATGTGACGCACTAGATGAACAAAAAATACTAGATATTTGGTCAGCGGCCACTGGATTGTATAAGGATGACTTTTCAAATAATGTAGAGTTGAGCTTCGGACAAGAAGCCATTCTGCATCTCTTAAGGCTAACTTCTGGTTTGGATTCTTTGGTGATCGGGGAGGATCAAATATTGGGACAGGTGAGGAGGTCTTTTGAATTTTCGAGGTCCAACGGACATTCCGGTTCTAACCTCTCATTAATATTTACGAAGGCTCTTAGGGTTGGAAGTAAAGTAAGAACAACTACTCGATTGAATAAAGGTAACGTCTCGATTGGTTCTGTGGCAGTTAACATCGCAGAGAATTATTTCGACGATCTCAAAAGTAGAGGCATACTGATTATAGGGTCCGGGGAAGGAGCTAGCTTAGTTGCAAAGTCATTAAGACAGAGGGAGGTTAAATTTATGATTACAAGTAGAACCCTTGAAAGGGCAAAGTCCTTTGCAGATACAGCAGGAGGAGACCCTATTGCGTTTGAAAACGCTTTGTCTGGTCTGACTAGATATGATGTGGTCTTCGTATCGACTACCGCACCCTATTTCTTGATTACCTATGAAAGGATCAACAAAGCCATGTCGACAAGAAATAAAGGGATGCTAGTTTTCGACCTTTCCAATCCTAGGACCGTTGAGGACCAAATTAGTACCATTAATGGAATCAAATTAATTAATATGGACCAGATCGCGGAAATAGCGGAGAATAATCTCAAACTTAGAAAAAACGAGGTAGCTTCTGCAGAGCAGATTATCGATAAAGAGGCCAAATCGTTCGTGGATATTCTTAAAAGTAAGAGAGTAGAGCAATTAATCGATTCAGTTTTCAGGTCAGTTGAAGTGTTACGAGAGGCTGAACTGGACAAGGCAATGTCTATTCTTTCGGCAAAGTTAGCTGCAGAAGACCAGAGAATAATTAGAGAGCTTTCTCGTTCGATAGTCTCTACGGTTTTGTCGATTCCAATGAACAACCTGCGAAGGGAGGCTCGAATAGGAAGAGTATCTGAGCAGGAATTAATCAGAATTGTCGAAAGCTTATTCAATTATGACACTGGATAAATCTTCGCCAGGATTTCCGAAAGTAAGGCTGAGACGGCTCAGAAAAAATCCAGCGATACGACAATTATTGCAAGAAACCAGAATTTCAGTCAAGGACTTTATTTATCCAATCTTTGTAAAGGAAGGGATATCTGCTTCTGAAGAAAGCCAAACAATGCTGGGCATACGAAAATTAGCCTTGTCCGGTCTCATCGAGGAGGTTCAAGAGTGCTATGACCTTGGAATGCGTGCTTTTGTCATCTTTGGGATCCCCTCATCAAAAGACGAGAGCGGTAGTTTAGCTTTTAGTAAAGATGGTATAGTACAGAAATCGATAGAATCTATCAGAAAGGCTTTCGGAGAGCAAATAGTTGTTATTAGCGATGTATGCTTATGTCAATATACTCTTTCAGGCCATTGCGGAATCTTGCAAGGTAGAAAAGTTGATAATGATCAAAGCCTCGACCTGCTAGCTAGGATAGCCGTGAGCCACGCAATTTCAGGTAGTGATATGGTTGCTCCCTCGGCAATGATGGATGGACAGGTAAAGGCCATTAGAGAAGCACTAGATGTTAGTGGATTCACAGACACTATAATCATGGGGTACTCTGCAAAACACGCATCTTCACTTTATTCCCCATTTAGAGAAATTTCAGATTCCGCTCCTTCTCAAGGTGACCGGAAGACGTATCAAATGTCATTTCTCAATCATCGGGAGGCTCTTAGGGAAGTAATGATGGATATTCAAGAAGGAGTAGACATAGTAATGATCAAACCTGCAGTGCCATATTTGGATCTAATTAGGAGAGTAAGAGAGATGACTAATCTACCTCTTTGTGCCTTTAGTGTGTCAGGTGATTACGCCATGATTAAGGCTGCTTCCATGCAAGGCTTGGTTGACGAGAAGCTAGCGGTGCACGAAATGCTGACTTCAATAAAGAGGGCCGGTGCCGATATCCTCATAACGTATCACGCCAAGCTGATTTCTCAGATACTCAAGGAAGAATAGGGAAGCTCGGAATGAAATTATAATGAGAAATACCTTTTGGTCTTTGATCTATTAATGTACGATAACTCACGGATTCTTTTTGACCGGGCAACTAAAGTTATTCCTGGAGGGGTAAACAGCCCAGTTAGGTTCTTCAAGCCATTCCCTTTCTTTGCGGCCTCGTCGAGTGGAAGTAAGGTGACCAGTAGTGACCATGTCACATATGTAGATTATTGCATGGGATATGGATCGCTGCTTTTGGGACACGCAAATGACGAAATAATAGAAGCTGTTAAATCACAGCTCAGTAATGGCTCTCTCTACTGTATTCCCACTGAAAAGGAGGTTATACTAGGGGAGATGTTTGCTAAACTTGTCCCGGCATGTGAAATGACAAGGATTGTGAATTCTGGAATGGAGGCTACGATGAATGCCATTCGACTCGCAAGAGCGTTCACCAGACAGAACAAGGTTATAAAATTCGAAGGGTGTTATCATGGCGCACAGGACTATACAATGGTTAATAGCGACACTTCTGGGAATAGCTCACCTTCATCTAGTGGCATTCCTAACGAATTTAGCTCAGAAACAATTGTGCTTCCATTTAATGATACTGTGCAACTAGAAGAGGTGATCAGGAAGAGAAATGATATCTCGTGCGTTATCCTCGAACCAGTTCCAGCGAACATGGGCCTAGTAATTCCTGATAAGGAGTATCTCAATTTTCTTAGAAAAATTACCTTGGAAAAAGATATTGTGCTGATCTTCGATGAGGTTGTAACGGGTTTTCGTCTTGCAACAGGTGGGGCAAGCGAATTCTTCGGGATCAGACCTGATATCGTTACCTTTTCGAAGTCGGTCGCAAATGGATTTTCGTTAGCATCCATCTGTGGTAGTCGAGAACTGCTCGAACTGCTGTCTCCATCCGGAGATGTCTATCAGGCAAGTACTTACGCTGGTAATCCAGTGGCAGTTACGGCCGCTATTGCTACCATCTCTGCTCTAAGTAGAGGTCGAGATCAAATATATCCAAGAATGACCAGAATATGCGATTCATTGACAGATGGCATCAAAGAAGTTGCGCATGAAAGAAAAATCCCCTGCAGGATAAATAGTATAAGTTCTATGTATCAGTTATTCTTTACAACCAGAGATGTAAGAGATCTGGCGTCAGCAAGAGCGTCCGATCTTGACATGTTCACTATGCTGTTTAGAACATTGCTTGAAAAGGGAGTCTTTATCCCTCCCTCTCAATTCGAAACCTGCTTCTTGTCCTATGCACATGCGGATGAGGATATCGATAAGACGATAGAGGCATATGATTATGCATTTAGCTTGATGAGGCCTAACAAATGAGAAACTATAAGGTAGGAACTAGACGTAGCAGGCTGGCGTTAGAACAGACCAAATCTGTGATTGACCTGTTAAAGATAAGCAATAGGCAAATCCATATCAATATTCTTGAAATTAATTCCTCAGGAGATTTAGACGTACGACCACTCTATACCTTCGATAGGAAAGGCATATTTGAGAGGGAGATAGATCAAGCAGTAATTGACGGGTACGCAGATTTCGCGGTCCACAGCGCAAAGGATGTACCAACTGAGCTCTTCTCGGATCTCACTCTGGCCTCAGTACCAATTAGGTCTGCGATCAATGATATTTTGATACATCGTGATGGATTGAAATTGAACGAACTACCATCCGGAGCCGTGGTTGGGACCAGTAGCTTAAGGAGAGCAGTCCAGCTATTGAGAATGAGACCTGAGTTAAAGGTAAAACCGATACGTGGAAATATAGATACCAGAATAAAAAAGGTTGAGACAGGCGTGTATGACGCTATTGTTTTAGCGCAGGCCGGGCTAGATCGATTGGGCTTAACCAAGTACATAACGGAGCGGTTTAATATTGTGGATTTTGTCCCTGCTGCCGGACAAGGGGCATTGGCCATTATCTGCAGGAAGGATAGACCGGATTTGTTAGAATATTTGAAATTGGCTGAACACCCTCGATCTCGGGCCGAATTGGAGGCCGAAAGGAATGTCTTGACGGTAGTTGAAGGAGGTTGTAAATTCCCTATTGGGGTTGTAGCTTTATCCAACAAGAATCCCAGCCGGCTGACTCTTGTTGCAAAAGCATTTTCGGCTGACGGTTCAGATCAGATCGTTGTCACCGAAAAAGGACGAATTGAGGAAGCAGTTAGCATAGGAATCAGGGCGGGAAAACGATTATTGGATGAGGGTGTCAAGGACTTTTCTCAAAGTTGGGAATCAGCTTTAAAGAATTGGAACGAACTAGTTTGAATTCTGCAAAGGTGTTTATTTGCGGGGCAGGTCCTGGAGATCCAGGGTTAATCTCCGTTAAAGGATACAGACTTCTTACGAAGTGTGACGTAGTGCTTTACGACAGACTAGTTAGCGAGAAGCTGGTAGATAAGATTCCCTCGACGATAAAAAAAATCTATGTTGGTAGGGAATCTGGCAAAGCCACATCTACACATCAGTCAAGAACAAACGCGCTTATGCTGACTTATGCTCGAAAAGGAAAAAGCGTTTTGCGACTTAAGGGCGGGGACCCATTGATTTTTGGAAGAGGAGGAGAAGAGGCAGAATATTTACGCAGACATGACATCCAATTTGAAATTATACCTGGTATTTCTTCAGCGATTGCAGCTCCAGCATATGCAGGCATCCCTCTCACCCACAGGAGCTATTCGTCATCAGTCGCATTCATTACTGGCCACGAAGATGAAAGGAAGGGACATTTAGGTGTAAACTTGAAAGCTGTGGCCTCTGCTGTTGATACAATAGTCGTGTTGATGGGTGTAGATAGAATTAAAGAAATTGTTCAGAGCTTGCGAGCAGGTGGTTTGAAAGGAACTACCCGAGTAGCAATTGTTGAAAGAGGGACTATGATAGATCAGAGAGTGATAGTAGGAAACCTGAACACTATTTTGAGAAAGGTTGCAAGATACAAGGTGACTTCTCCGGCAGTGATAGTAGTGGGACGCGTCGTCTCCTTATCCGAACGCCTAGCATGGCTATATCCCAATGGTTAAGTCTGGGGACCACAAAGCTATGAGAGTCTTTGCAATTACACGAGAATTATCATCATCGGCAGATTTCAAGAAGACTATGGAGAATTATGGATGGACTGTCATTTTTCTTAAATCCATAGTCATTTTTCCTAAGCCCTATCTTGAATTAGAGCGAATAGTCTCACGGATTATTCAAAATAGCTATGAAGCTTGTGTTTTTCTAAGCGTAAATGCAGTAGACATCCTCATGAAAAATGCCTATAGCACTGGAAACACGTTAACCCTAGCATCTAAGCTACGTTCGATTAGAATTTTTTGTATTGGTCCAAGAACCAGAGAAAAGCTCTCACACTATGGGATCGATTCAGTAATAGTACCTGAAATGTTCAATACCCACGGATTGATTGAGCGTCTTTCCAGTTACAAGGGCCAGATGCACAGAATCGTCATACCTAGAAGTCAGCTCGGAGACAGTAAAATTGTGCTTTCCCTCTCAAATCTGGGCCTTATTGTGGACCAATTTCCTCTTTATGATATAGCTACTAATTCAACGGTTGACTGTGAATGGAAGCGGTTTTTTAATCTATTAAGAGAGAGGAGGGTAAATGCCGTTGGTTTTACAAGCCCTTCATCGGTAAGAGGCTTATTTCAGATCGTAGAAAGGGAAGTAGCTCGTGATGAATTGAACTACCTTAGGCATGTGAGTGGTTTAATCTCAATTGGACATAAGACAACCAATGAGTTAAAGAAACATACCTCGGGTCCAATCATTGAGGCAGTAGAGCATACCCTTCACGGCATAGTAGAAGCATCAAAACTAATCTGATAAAAGCCAGAGGCAACACATCTGAATTCATATATAGCATTGTAGACTAATTGATTTGGGGCTAGGCAGGTCGTCACTAGCTATCTATTTTCATCAGAAATTTGCTCTGAATTATTTCCTAATTTGACAAAATATATATAAGAAATAACGGCGTTATAAAACTATATGACTACTGAAAATCTGAATATGGACTATAGCAAGTATGACTTTAAAGATTCAATTGATCAGTACGTTTATTTGAGTAAGAAAGGGCTCGCTAGAGAAACTGTTGAAGAGATTAGTCGGCTGAAAGACGAACCGGAATGGATGAAACAGTTTAGGCTCCGTTCTTACGATGTTTTCATGAGTAAGCCTATGCCTAATTGGGGCGGTAAGCTGTCAAAAATTGACTTCCAGAATATCTTCTATTATGCGAAGGCGTCCGAAAAACAAGGCAAAAGTTGGGAAGATGTGCCAGAATCAGTACGAAATACATTCGAGAAACTAGGAATCCCAGAAGCAGAAAGGAAATTCTTGGCCGGAGTAGGTGCACAGTACGAATCAGAAGTGGTATATCACAACCTTCGCGAAGATCTAGCTAGTCAAGGGGTATTGTTTGTGGATACTGATACTGCAATTAAAAAGCATCCAGATCTGTTAAGGAAGTATTTTGGTAAAATAATCCCCCCAGAAGACAATAAGTTTGCCGCATTAAATAGCGCAGTCTGGTCAGGTGGTTCGTTTATCTACGTCCCCCCAAATGTGAAAGTGGATCTACCATTGCAGGCTTACTTCAGAATAAATGCAGAAAACATCGGTCAATTTGAAAGAACACTGATAATTGCAGACGAGGGGGCAGAAGTTCACTATATTGAAGGATGTACAGCCCCTGTTTACTCTACTGAATCATTGCATTCAGCTGTTGTAGAGTTAGTAGCGAAGAAGGGTGCAAAGATCCGGTACACTACAATCCAAAATTGGAGTAAGGATGTTTATAATTTAGTGACAAAAAGGGCATATGCATATGAAAATGCTACAGTCGAGTGGATAGATGGCAACCTAGGTAGTAAGCTTACGATGAAGTATCCAGGGGTATACATGTTGGGACGAAATGCCCATGCTGAGATAGTATCGGTAGCATTTGCTGGTGCAGGACAACATCAAGATGCTGGGGCAAAGGCAGTACACTTGGCCTCTAACACTACCTCCAGAATCACAAGCAAATCTGTCAGTAAAGACACAGGAAGAACCACATATAGGGGGCTCTTACATGTGGCCAAAGGTGCAACCGGAGTTAGATCAAACGTCCGATGTGATGCTCTTCTCCTCGATGAAACGTCTAGGACAGATACTTACCCTTACGTGGAAGTAAATGAAGAGGATGCTACTATTTCTCATGAGGCGACCGTAGGCAGAATAGGAGATGATCAAATATTCTACCTAATGAGCAGAGGATTTACCGAATCAGATGCCTTGTCTCTCATAGTTGGAGGATTCATGGAGCCATTCACAAAAGAGCTACCGATGGAATATGCAGTAGAGCTTAACAGGTTAGTCAAGCTCGAAATGGAAGGGTCAGTCGGCTAATTACAATTTTATGTGTAGATAATGCGATAGGGTGAAATAGATTTGCCAAGTCTATTATCTTTGAGCTTGGAGGATATCCGTGCCCTATCGTCATTGTATGATGAGCCCGATTGGATGAGACAGATGAGGGAACAAAACTTCACAAAATACCAATCTCTACCAAATGAAATCTCGCCTTTGTACTCCAAATATTCCGACGCTAACCACCTCTATCCTGATCGCATAAAGCTACCAGCAGAATCAAACTCATCCGAATCAACCGATTATTTAGCAGACAGGATGAGTGAACTAGATAGAGAGGTCGGGCTGATGAGGGTCGGATCGACGATAGTTAAGCTCAATAAAAGTGGGATAGGATCAGAAGGAGATGCCATTATCATAGATGACCTTGCAAAGGCAGTCAAAAGCCATGAAGGAAAGGTTAAGGATGCTTTGCTGAAGCATATCGGCGATCACGACGTAGATAAATTTTTGGCCCTTGAATCGTCTGCCTTTAGATCAGGGATCTTTATTTACGTACCAAAGAATATTATTGTCGAAAATCCAATTAGACTAGTCTGTGCACTCAGTCAAGATACTGCATCTTCTATCAGCCGCAATCTGTTTATTGCCGATGAAGGGTCGAAATGTACCATAGTTCAAGAACTATATTCTCCTACCACTGCCGGCTCTTCAAGCGTACAGCAGGGCGTGTTCGAGTTAACTGAATGTCACGTTGGAAATGGGTCTAATTTGGAGATGATAACTCTTGAGGCTCTAGATTCAAACAATATTTCATTCTTGAACAAGAAAGCATGGGTTGAACGGGATGCAAAGATGTCATGGTATCAAGGCCTATTTGGAGGTCAAACTTCTAGGTGCAAAGTTGATAGTATAATGGATGGTACCGGGTCCTCTGCAGAGGATGTTGAGATTATTTTTGGTAATAATACTCAGTCTTTTGATATCACTTCGAATTTGAATCACATAGGCAGGCATTCCAGAGGTCGAGTCTTGGTTAAATCTGTAATGCGGGACAAATCAAAATCCTTGTTTAAGGGTATGATAAAGATAGGTAACGATGCCAAGGCATCAGAATCTTATCTTGCCGGCCACGCTATCTTGTTGGATAAGGACGCAAAATCTGATGCGATACCAGGCCTGGAAATAGAAACTAATGAAGTGAAGGCAACTCATGCTGCCTCTGTGGCCCAACTTGATGAGGCCCAAATATATTATTTGATGTGTAGGGGACTAGATTTAGATTCTGCGAAACGTGAGATCGTAAGTGGATTTCTCGAACCGTTGTCTAGAAGGATGGGCCCCACCATCAGGGCATGGATCAACTACCTGTTAGAAAATAAATGGTCAGGAAAGCCTCTTATCCTCAAGGCCGATGAAGCTTTGGAACAGATGTTAGAAGTGGAGAGATCTAGGTATAGGGAGTCACAGGATTTGTTCGAAAAGCACTACAAGTATCGGTAGAAATAGCTGAACCTACAATTCAATACCCCTTCAAGACCTCCTTTAACTTAATTCTCAGATTTGTCATACTTATCGGCTTTATTATGAAGTCCTTTACATCAATAGATGGTAGTACCTTGCTGAATTCTTCCTTGTTAATTTCAAATGCTGTGATAAAGACGATTTTCATGGAGGGATTTTTCTCTTTAATCTTACGGTATAACTCAAATCCATTCATCCGTGGCATTCGAATATCGGTGAGAACAAGATCATAGTAATCGTGTGGATGGCTATCTAAAGCTTCAAGTGCATTCCAGCCGTTTGTAAAGGTTTCAACCATGAATGTATCTCCATCTTTTCTCGTAACGTGTTCTCCAAATTCGCCGTGGTGTGACTCCGCTTCATTTTGACGAACCTCAGGAATGCCAAAATCATTTGATGGAGTCGATTCCGATGCGGAGGAGGAGGAGGAGGAGGAGGACAGAGGAGACTCGAGATCTCTCTTAATTATTCTAAGAATGTCCTTCTCGTCATCAACAACCATAATTCTAAGAAGCAAGTTCCTATCAAGATTGTTGATCATCACTATTCCAGAAAATTACTAGTATTTAATTTTATCAAATAGCCAGATACGTATCTCCTTTTACAAGGGTGGTTCTTATGATGTTTTAGGCCATTTCTTTTTCCTGAGCGATTGACTTTGTAAAGTGCTCAAGACCAGCAACGTGGCTGGTAGGGAGAAGGTCTAATGATCTGATGAGAAATCTTTTATCTATCAAACTTGTAATTTGAAGTAAAAGGACTATCAGACAGGATCATATCTACCTTTGTAATTCGGGTGTGACCTGTTTGAGCCCTGTGATCGCTTACATCTGCGTGAAAAATGAAATGTGAATCACATTCCTGGCATATCCAAATCATCTTCAAGTCTTCGGGATGCATATATGTGTACAAATCTGCTTTTAATTGATTTAAGAGATGAGTAACATAACTCTTAGCAATCTTATCCTCCATTAGCCCGTGTAAAAGGTTTATCATAATGCCTTAAAACAAAAATCACTGGAATGTACCTATCCTTATACTACACGATGATTCAGCATAAACATATTTTTTGTAAATCCACTATATGACATGTATATAC
>JAATVR010000397.1 GCA_014523665.1 Nitrososphaerales archaeon TH526 | reverse complement strand
TAATTCAAGGGAATTGTAAACTTGAATGTAGCCCCTTTTATCTCGTTATTCTCTCCCCAAATCTTTCCGCCGTGAGCTTCGACTATCTTTCTTGATATAAACAACCCTAGCCCTGTTCCGTTCTCAGAAGACGAAACAAATTTTGAAAACAATCTGGGGATAATTTGACTTTCTATACCTGAGCCTGTGTCTTCGACCGTTATTACGATGTCTTTGTCATTTCCCATCGCTCTGATTGAGATCTTTCCATCATCAGTGAATTTCACTGCATTATCAATCAAATTTGTGATAACTTGCAGAACCCTAGCCTTGTCAGCAAATATACTGCAATGACACGGTTCATAACTGAATTCCAAGTTTTTTGCATTACCAGACAATTGTCTTTCGGTTGTTTCTCTTATGGCCCTTTGAATAAGAATATCCAAATCAAAGTCCTCCTTGTTGAGTTTGAGGGTCTTGCTTTCAATTCTGGTGACATCCAAGATATCTGACGCAAGGCGATCTAGTCGTTTAGCATTGAAAATTATTGAACGAATTTGTTCTTCTCCCACTAGGATTCGGCTCTGGTTTTCATGAAATCTTTGAGAAAGAAATTCTGCCTCGCTCAGAATAGGAAGTATAGGTGTTCTCAATTCATGGGCCGCTATATCTATAAATTCCTTCTGGATTCTATCGTGTGCTTGCAACTGCTCGTTAGTCCCAGCTAATAGTCGATTTGATTCGCCTAGGGAAACATTTGCTTTTTCTAATTCTGTAGTTCGGTCGCGGACTGCTTTTTCGAGTCTCTTATTCCATGATAAGATCAGTACCGCAATTCCCACTGCTATTAGCGCAATGATTATTATTATTTGACTGCTCAAATTCTTCTGTTGTTCTATAACTAACCCGACGTCGGTCGCCAAACCATGCGGGGACCCTAAAAATAAGGTCCATATTTGCTTTCCGTCTATATTGATCGGCTGGTACGAAATCGTCGTTGTGGTCCCATTGAAGGTAATATCTTCGGCACCTGGATTTGACTGTAATGACCGTGTGAGAATTCTGATGTACTCTGATTTCACTTGATCAGGGACGGTTGCTTGAAAGTCATCGGATTCGTAGTTTTTCCCAACCAAGGTTTGATTCCGAGCATAAAGTATAGTACCATTCTTATCCATTAATCCCACATTGCTAATAAATTCAGGTGAAATTTCATTCTGCAAGAACGCTCCTAGCGAATCTAGATTTACAACCGCAACCATTACCCCATTGAATATTGTTCTGTTTTCTGAGCTGTTAGTGTCATTGCTCTTTGTTGACATAATTGGATAGGAGACGTAGAGCCTCGGCATCATATCTGGTGAATCAATAGCGTTACTGTAGTAAGGAACGTGAGTATTTTGAGGGATCCTATAGAACTCCCTGTCGCTTAAATTGAACCCCTGGTAACCTTGTAATTCACTTGTGTTCTGGGTGCTCCAGGCGACGAGTTTACCGTTTTTGTCTAACCAGTAGTACCCTTCAGTAAGGTCAGGAGTTGAAGACTGTGTTTCGTTAAGAAGTGTTAAACCATCATTAATTTGTCCATCATGAATTGGTTGTGAATTTGCTAATGATCTCAAATTGCTTGTCACAGATTCGAGCGTGTGGAGAAGAATCTGAGATAGGTCGTGGGCTTCAATTCGTGCATTAGACCTAACGTCAATGGAAGCAATTCTTGCAATTTCGTCGGCAGTGAAAGTTGAATACCTAAATGAAATCACAGAAAGAGAAAGTCCAATGATGCCAATCACAAGCAGAAGTACAATGTTCTTTCTTGAAAAGATAATACCAGCCAATGGTTAGTACAAATTTAAAGCGCATTTCGAGTAGATAAGTCATGCCAAAATAGTCATACCAATGGACGAAAAGATGATTTACTTTCTGGATACGCTATTACTGGCATAATAGTGTGTATTTCTTACATTTTCAACCACCTTAAAGTTAATAGACATATATTTCCATTAGACATTGCATTATTGAATGTCCCTTCCAAAGAAGTGCTCATATCAGGAAAAATATGTCAGTTGCACAATCCCGCCTACTTATTTGTTTTCAATCCAAGACGGAAAAGACGAATTCTTGGTAGGTGTATTCTGTGAAGGACACAGCAGTGAGATAGAAATGAAATTGGCTTCAGTGCTTAGAAGAAAAAATACTCTGGGAAGGCGCTTGAAAATTGAAAAATTGAGGTTTGTATCAACTGAATGTGTGCGAACATGCGTTACGAATCAGGCCAATAACAAGCGATCTATAAACTTTAATGACAGTCTGCTATTGGATGAGAGGGAAGACCCTTAGCTAGACAAAACAGTGCATTTGGAAAAAAGTATTATTGGGCTTTCAATGAACATTAGGGGTCTGAATGGACTGATGGACCCCTTTGAAAAAGCTCTATTGGCTTCGGTGTATGTGAGTAATATTGAACCTACTATCAGTTCTATTGACAGACTTCGGTCAAGAATGTATTTGCCTATGAGAATATTTAATGATAGGATACGACACCTGATTTCTAATGGTCTACTAGAAAAGGATAATTCACTAAGACTGACCTTCTTGGGGAGGGACGCTATAAAGGTAGTTTTGGTCGGTGGCGTTTTCGATGTAATTCATCCTGGGCATATCCATACACTCAAGGCAGCAAAACAACATGGGGATGTTTTGGTAGTCGTAGTAGCTCGGACATCTACCGCGGCTAAATTAAAAAAAGGAAGAAAGATCTATCACGATGAAGACTTGAGAAAAGAACTTGTTTCATCTCTTGCATTTGTGGATCTAGCTATAATTGGGAGCCAAGTGTCGTTATACGATAGTGTAGAACGGGTGTCACCGGATATTATAGCCTTAGGCTACGATCAGATCCATAGTGAGAAGGAGATCTCTCAAAACTGTAAGGATAGAAACCTGTCAGTTAGGATTATTAGATTGAACACGCCAGTTCCTGGCATTAAAAGTTCACAGATCAAAGATAAAATGGGAAATTCAATTTATGGCATCTAAGTGGTCTTGAGTAGAGGATCCTTTGGGGTCATAGTCACGAATACCTTCACAAAATCTCCATTTTTGATACCCAATAAATCCTTAATGCCAATGGGTGCAATTACTTCCAACATACTGTTATCGTAGTGAGTTCTTTCCAGAACTATAACTGCTGCTTTGTCTACAGCTCCATCGTTTAAGATTGCAGGGTAGCATTTAACCCATCCATAGGATCTTGAAGAATCAGTGAATCCTCGAATGAATACTGAAGGATAATTGTCCATCATGCTTCTCATACGCACTGACGATTGATTGAGTAGCTTCAGGTTCAATGTACCAGCGTAAGGTTCATAGCCAAGTTTTTCATTGAACTGACTCCGGTAGCCTTCTAACGACATATAATAAGCACCTTCTCCCATGCCCGAAACAACCTTTCCATCGAGTTGCAATCCCGATCTGTCCAGAACTTCTATGGATCCTTTGATAGTCTCATGCAGATTAAGTACCTCATCAACCCCTCTATCAGTAATCATAATCCTGAATTTCTGGCCTGCTTTTGTTCGTTCCAATAATCCTGCTTTTTCCAGCTCCACAAGATACTTGGAAGCGGATTGTTGGGATCTGCTAATGATGTTGCCAAGCTCTGTGGTAGTAATCTCAACACACGCACCTCCTTTTCCGAACTCCAACAAATGCGCCAGAGTGAGGATGTGTTGCAGGTTGGGATGCATCTAATTGGGGATACCCAATTCTTCAAAAGTATGTACCTTGACTGTAGATGGTTTCTTGTTCGCGGTAGTTCTATGGCCTACAATGTATTCGATCCCCGCTCGATCTGCAACATCTATCAGCCTCTGAGTGACGATCCCATCTAGAACGAGATATTTTCCACCCTCGCTATCTCCAAGCTGTTTCACGATATCTGAAACGGGCACCTTGATCAGGATCCGCATAGAATCGTCGAGTAGCACTGCTTCCAAAGTTTCATTTATCTCTGAAAACACGTTTTGCACCTTTAACACCATCTCTTGGTTATGATCAGCTTGCAACGTCTCCTTTCCGTCATTATCAGCAATCCTGGTCGTTTGCCCTTCATAAGCAGGATGGCTGGGTTCTGATCCATCTCCATGTTTTCGATAATCATGTTTTGAATCGTGCTGCGTTTGGGTGACAGCAGACCTCGGATGGCGTGCAACAGTCTGAGGACTAACAGCTTCACGTAGAATCTCGGCGATTTCTAGAGGGGTGCATTCCTCAACTTCCCTCCCATTGGGAGCCCTGAGCACCTTATCTATCTTGACTAAACCATGCAGTTCTTTTAATATAAGATCTCCCGCTCTATCTCCGTCCAGGAATGCAACAACTCTCTTACCTTCAGTTAAATTAATTATACTCTCGTCGACCTTCGCCCCTTCTATTGCAATAGCATTGTCGAAGCCAGCTCTAAGCAGATTTATTACATCTGCTCTTCCCTCAACTAGAATAATCCAATCAGAATCAAAAACGCCCGTGCCGCAAGCCAATTGTGCTTTTCCAAATGCCGTGAGTTTGCCAGGCTTGCTTGCATCATACACATCTTTGAGCATTTCCTCACCTTCACTTATAGTCTTAGTTGCCCACTCCTGGACTATTCTCTTTGCACGGTCAACGATAATCTTTTTCTTTATTGCTCTGATATCGTCTATGCCGACCAAGAGGAACTTGGCCTGAAATGGACCTACTTTATCGATACTTTCAATAGCAGCTGCAATCAACGCGGCAGTTGAGATATCAGTACTCATGGGTATAACGGCGTCCCCCTTAGCTATATTCGATCTCGTATCAACATTTACCTCAATTCTTCCTACTTTCGAAACCTTCTGTAGCTCATTCAAGTTCATCTCAGGTCCTAGCAAACCTTCAGTCTGGCCAAAAATGGCACCGATTATATCCGCTTTCTCAACTAGTCCATCTACCTCGAATTTTAATTTAACATGATATTTAACAATACCTGTATTAGGCAATCTCATAACCTCATTATTATTAAGTGAATGTAAGGTGAGCTGGCCAGAATATAAGTGCTTTGAAGGAGTAAGATCCAGATTCGTGACACGCATTTTGTTTCCTTTGAGCGAGATAGAATGACAATGTCACGAAAAATTAGGTAGAAATTCTGGTCCCAGCAAGTTCTGATAAGAACCTATGTCCTCGATATGACGAACTTTTCCGTTTGTTATTTCACATAATTTCCTTTTGTAGGTGAGATTTACATTGTTACCTCTTTGCTGAAGAAGAGACACTAATCTGCTCGTTAAGTATTTTCCAGTCCTATCCATATCCAATAAAAGAATTATCTTCTTGTCCGTCATTTGATGACTATCGACAAAATTTAAAATCCCTTTGAATCTATTGTATACGGTAACTTCACCAACAAATCCCAACTTTATGAGGGCCTCCGAATCTCGCTTCCCTTCGACTACTATTATAGAGCCATTTTCTGATTCATGGTTTAAAGAGCGAATAAATTCATGTATCCTCTCAAGGACAGCCGTGTCAATATTTCTGTAAACCATGTATTGAAAAAAAACTACCGCCTTAAAAGGATACATTTAGCCAAAATGGAATTCAGTTTTTATTTCCACTCCCGCAGATAACGACAGAGGATTATCCAAATAAGGGAGGATAGCTTCATTATTTGTTGAGGGTAAATCATAATTGGTTTTCTCGTCAATGGAAATGAATATTGGCGGTGCAGAGTGGTTCATAATCGCTTTTGTATTTATCATCCTTTTCTTTGGTTCAAAAAACTTACCTACATTTTCAAAGACTATTGGTAGAGCCATGGCGGAATACCAAAAAGCTAAAAGTGGAATTGAAAAGGAAATGTCATCGACAAACATCCCCGTTATTGGTCCCAAAATCTCTCCCATTTCTTCCGAGCGGGAAAAGCTTGAAATAATTGGTAAGTCGCTTGGGATCGAATATCAAAACCTATCTGATGACACATTGCGAGATACGGTTTCTAGAAAAATGCAGGATGCTGGTTAAATGCAGCACTAAGTACATTCAGAACGGGTCTCATTCAAGCGATTCAACACTTAAATACACCAGATTTTGCTGATGATCTATGTCAGAATCGCTAAATCCATTTGAAGTTGCTGTAAAACAATTAGACGAGGCCGCAAAGCTAGCAAAACTTGACAAGGGGATGAGAGATATCCTTGCGAGTCCAAATCGTGTTTTGACAGTGGCAGTTCCGGCAAGGATGGATAATGGAGAAATAAAGGTTTACACCGGTTTCAGATCACAACATAATTCTGCACGAGGCCCTTACAAAGGTGGAATCCGATACCACCCTCAGGTTACCATTGACGAAGTTAAGGCATTATCAATGTGGATGACTTGGAAGTGTGCTATAGCCAACATCCCATATGGTGGTGGTAAGGGAGGCATAATTTGCAATCCGAAAGAGTTGTCAGAAAATGAACTTGAAAGGATCACACGAAGATATGCTTACTCGATCGCAGATATCATAGGACCTTTGACCGATATTCCTGCTCCTGATGTCTATACAGGAGGAAAGGAAATGGCATGGATAATGGATACTTATTCGGCTCTTAAGGGGAATTATTTACAACCCGATGTAATTACAGGTAAGCCTCTTTCAATCGGTGGCTCCCTAGGACGGAACGAAGCAACTGGGCGAGGTGTGTCTATTACTGTACGAGAAGCCGCAAAGAAGCTTGGCATCAATTTAAAAGGTGCCCCAGTTGTTGTTCAAGGGTTCGGCAACGCAGGACAATTTGCTGCAGAACTTTTAGCAGATATGGGAATGAAAGTGATTGCAGTATCGGACTCCAAAGGCTCAATTCATAATCGGGAAGGAATAACTGTTGATTCGCTTCGGGGTCACAAGTTGAAGAATGGTACAGTAGCGGGTTTCCAGAGCGCTAGTTCGATAGACGATAGGGAGCTCTTGGAGCTGGAGTGTACCGTGTTGGTTCCGGCTGCGTTGGAAAACCAGATTACAAGATCTAATGCAGGAAAGGTAAAAGCAAAAATCGTTGCGGAAGCGGCAAATGGACCCACGACACCTGATGCGGACGATATCTTGTTTGAAAATGATGTTTTGGTTATCCCGGATATCCTGGCCAATGGAGGTGGTGTAACAGTTTCTTATTTTGAATGGTTACAAAATCTACGAAGAGAGTATTGGAGTGAGTCGGAAGTCAATTCTAGGTTGGAATCTAACATTTCGTCTGCATTCAATGATGTATATAGTACCCATAAAGAATTTAATGTGAATATGAGAAAAGCAAGTACTTTGCTGGCAATAAATAGGGTTGTCGAAGCTATGAAAATTAGAGGGCTATGGCCATAACCCTGCTTTATTGCTTTTATTAGTCTTTTTCACTCAGTGTTGAAAGAATGTCCACAAGAGCAACTCTTGGTGACGTTAGGATTGTTTATTTTGAACCCTGATCCCATCAGGCTTTCTACATAATCAATATTCGCACCACTCAAATGTCTCTGACTATAGGTATCTACGAGTACTTTAACGCCATTTTGCTCAATAATGCTGTCATCATCATCAGGCTTTTCTTCAAAACCCATTCCATATGATAGACCAGAGCATCCTCCACCTGAGACATAAACGCGCAAGTAAAGATTAGTATTACCTTCTTGTTTCATGAATTCGGCTACCTTTTCGGCAGCTTTGTTCGTTATGGTTACGGTTTGACTCTGCTGTGCACTTTCCATGTCATCAAGTACGTCAGCATAAATATAATAAGTTTTGGTTGAAAATGACAAGAATTTTCTATAGAGGAATCACAAGTCGCTACTCTATCCATCGCTGGCCGATCATGAAGATCGCACTAATTGCCATTTTGCAAGGCTTCCTGCAGCCGTGGACCAAGTTGAAACAAAATCGTACACTGGTATATTCTTACTTTCTATCTCTGCAGCTATTTTTTGAGTAAAAGGACCTCCCATCGCCCCCACCAGAATGGGTTTCTTTTTCAACTTCTGAAACCCTTCCAGAACATCCACAATTGTCTCTTCTAGAGGATCGTCTTGAAATACGAACCAAGGCATTATGATATCTACATTCGGGTCGTCCATAAAGGCCTGAATAGCAAACTTGTAGTCATCAGCGGTAGCAGAACCAGTTACATCCAAAGGATTTCCCAGAACGTACGTTGCAGGATAATGCTGCTTGAACGATTTCATAGTCTCTTCAGATAGAGTGGCTAGCTTGAGTCCAAGATCTTCAAATCGGTCTATAGCCGCTATAATTGGCCCAGCTCCATTTGTAACCATGGCAACATTGTTGCCGGATGGTACAGGTTGCCAAGCCAGTGCCTTAAGTGATCCAGTAAGCTCCTCATAACTATCTACAGAAACTATACCCGATTGTTGGAATGCGCCTTTGACGACCCCAAATGAACCTCCCAATGAACCTGTGTGAGACGCGGCCTGAACTGCTCCCCTAGTAGTCCGGCCATTCTTGAAGACCACTACAGGCTTCTTGTACTTGGAAATCACCTTTTTTGCAGTATCTACAAATTTTCTACCGTCTCCAAAGCCTTCGACGTACAATCCAATTACATCAGTATTGGGGTCTTGTGCTAGGTACCATATCATATCTGCCTCATCAACATCAGATCGGTTACCGTAGGAAATCATCTTGCTGGTCCCGAATGTATCTGATGTCTCCATAAAGGCTATCCCAACTGTTCCGCTCTGTGACAGGAACGATACCTTTCCATTTTTGGGACGAACCATTCTTGCATGACCCTGAAAAGCACAGTCTAAGCGATTCTCGCCGTTGAACACTCCTATGCAGTTAGGGCCTATGATCCTTATACCAAGTTCCTGAGAAAGTCGCTTTATTTCCTGTTCTATTTCTGCCCTTTCTCCTCCAAGCTCTTTACCCCCTCCTGAGATAATGACCATATTGTGAATTTCCTTAGCTCCGCAACTCTTAAGCAACGCTGGAACAAACTTTAGATCTACTGTAACTATAACAAGGTCAACTGATTCTTGGATATCATCCAAGCTTTTGTAAGCCTTCAAACCCATTATTTCAGGATACCCTTTCGCATTTACAGGAAAAATCTTCCCTTTGTACTCATGTTTAGAGAGACTCTCGAGAACTGAGTTTCCAATTTTCCCTACTTCAGGAGACGCTCCAATCAGAGCGATCGATTTGGCATTGAAGAAGACATCCATATGGTTGGAATTGGGCTGAGCACTGGATATGGCACCGCTATTAGGTTTGCCTCTGAGCAGAATCTTTGCATCAACTATATAATAGCTGTCTGCGTAAACTGTCATTGGATTGAAATCTACGCTCTCAAAGAAATGAGCCATGTCCATTCCTAGGGTACCAATCTTTACAAGAGCCTCTGCCACCATCTCCAGATCTACCGCTCTACTACCTCTAAATCCATGTAGAATTTGCTTCCCCTTTAGCCCCTCTAACATCTCCAGAGCATCCTGTTTGTTGATGGGCAGGACCCTAAAACTTACATCTTTAAATAGCTCTGTATACACGCCACCCAGTCCACACATTATTACTGGACCAAATTGAGGATCGTTTTGTAAACCAACTATCAGCTCCACTCCTGACGGCACCATCTTTTCAAGTAGGATCCCTCGTATTTCAAAGTCCTTTCTTAATCTATCATACATATCATTGAAAGCATTCACTACTTCATTCTCAGAGGCAAGACCTGTTTTTACTCCCTTGACCTCGGTCTTATGTAGGATCATTGGAGAGACGACCTTCGCTACCAGCGGGAAGCCGATAGTCTTAGCCTCCTTGGCTGCTTGCTGAGCGTTGTTTACTAGAACGTATGGGGGTACCTGAAGCCCGTACTCCGATAAGATTTGCTTTGCCAAATCCTCTGTGACTACCTTATGTGGACCAGATATGACCTCTGAAAGAATTTCTTGAACACCTTTCTTATCGCTCATGAGATAAAGTGGGAAACTTTGTGGTTTCTAATTAACTTTACTTAGGAAGGCCAGAGCAATTTGAACCCGTCACTAAACTGAACCTATACCCGATGAGTCATAAAAATTAATATTAACTTCCAAATACAATTCACAATTCCTGTCACTGGAAACAAGTGGGGAGATTACTTTACTGCGGCTATAATCACCGCTCCTCCGAACATGTACTTCCTAAACTGGACTTCTGAAAACTCTTTTTCTAGCATTTTCTTGAGTTCTGAATTCTTTGGCCATCGTTTGTACGTGCCATACAATGCCCTAAAGCCTAGTCCTTTGCTGCCTGCTACTGCGAATGCTAGAACCCCTAACAGATATCTCAGATACATACTGACAAGAGCATCTAAAAAAGCCTGATCCGGCTTGCCAAGGTCTACAATCAACAATCTTCCGTTAGGCTTCAGAATGCGGTGAAATTCTATAATGGCACCTTTAAGATGAATTGCATCCCTCAATGAATATCCACATAATACAGCATCAAAAATATTGTTCCTGAAGGGCAAATATTCAAAAATACCTGAAGACAATTCAATACTTGAATCAGGTTTATTATCGAGTGATCTCCCAATTTGAAGCATTTCGATAATTGGGTCATACAAGATTACTTCTAAATCCCCCTGTAATTCGTTTCGAGCCAACTTAGACATATTCCCAAAACCCGAACCGGCATCCAATATTCTATCACCAATTTTTAGCTGTTTATTCAAACACATTCTTCTATAGTCAGCGTCCTTGCCAAGTGAAATTACTCTATTTACTCTATTGTAGATTGGAATGATATTTCTCAGAGTCGAGATTATTTCAGGCCAGTATGTTTTGCCCAGACCGGACATCGTAACCTCAAATCGGTGGATGAAGAATATTATCCTTCTTAGAACCTGATCTGCGATGATTATGTGCAGATTCTACGATTGACAATTTCAGAGGGCTCAAATCTAACTTCCAGCTATGACAATCCCTTCGGGGTTTCTCTATTAGCGCGGATAGAATCCACCAAATGTTGATTAATGACATGTCAGAATATAGATCTGTGTCATCTATTACCACCGAATATGTTTGCGGAGATTGTGGATCGCAGTTGCTTCACGAGAACCCAATTACCCTTCAGAGCATGATAGACATACACAATCAGTTGTGCCCAGTGAAAAGGCAAAAGAGTTTACCCAGTCTAATGGTATCATCAAAGCCCCTTCCTCCTACCAAGCCTACGGTCCAGCAACCAGCTTCAGCTTCAACTTCAGTTGCGGCTCCCCAGACTCAGGTAAGTCAAACGCTAGAAACAAGCGTTCCTGCATCGGTAGGAGGCGGCGCCACAACCATATCTTTGACAGGGGCTGGAACAGGTTACTCTGCAGTTGAAGGTCCAATCGACCCTGATTTTAAATCAAAGCGTAGTGTTGTTGGTTCATTCCAAGGCATAAAGGTCTGGGGTGATGTTGATGCTCCTGGCCGATTGGGTATCTGGGGCTCAGAAGTTACGGTAGATTTTGATATCTGTGTCGCAGATGGGGCTTGTATAGAAGCGTGTCCTGTAAATGTTTTCGAATGGCTTGACACTCCTGGACATCCTGCTTCTGAAAGGAAACCATTT
>JAATVR010000396.1 GCA_014523665.1 Nitrososphaerales archaeon TH526 | reverse complement strand
TACATATTCTTCGTTTCAATCTCTGAACCCCTGTGAACTATTTTTATTCCTTTTACTATTTTGCTTTTATTATCCATCCCATCTAAGAGCAAACCAGTTACGTTAGTTTTCTCAATGAATTCAAGATTGGGAAAGTTAGTCTTCAAATCGTCTCTTATTGCATACTCAAGTAGTTGCCTGGTGCAAGCAAGAGTGGTCATTTTAGAATCGAAAGTCAAAGACCATCCTGTTGCTAAATGGTATTTCGCGTCCGCAATGAGATCTATCTTGTGTGCTCCACTTGAAAGTAGCCTTCCTTCCAAGGCTGGAAAAAGGTCCGTGAGTATTTGCTTACCTTTAAGGAGGAGCACATGAACCTGATTGGATTGGGGCGTGCCATTGCGAGGGCCTATTCCATCTGGATATACATCCCTTTCTACCACGATGACGTGACTAAAATGGTTGCAAAGTACTCTGGCTGCCACTAGTCCAGCTATTCCACCACCAATGACGATAGCCTTACTCTCAGGAAGCTGACTCATATTATTAATGCTATAACTTAGGAGCAGTATCTAAAAGCCTCTCTCTCATGCCTCTTTATCAAGGATACCTTCCCCATTTTATACAGGAGATTATCGCTGACTCAAGATTTTCCTTAATTCTTTAATCTGTTAGCATATCTACCTGCTTCAAGGATATTGGGTAACTCAATACGAACGTTTTTCTCTGAAATAAGCATTCATGTTTAAAAAAATAACAGATAATAATAAAGGACGCGATGGTAGTTCTCCACAAAAATGTTAAAGAGAGGACACATCGTATTGTTAGTAGGCGCTGCTCTTGTTGTCATAGGAATAAGTTTAACAGCAGCGTATGGCATAGGTATTGCTGGTGTTATTCTAAATGAAAGCATTATCCTATCAGATGTTTTGGTCGATCCTTCTAACTCTGTGAATTACACTCTCGACATAACCAACACGGAAAGACCAGTCTCAATAGCACTACATGTTGAGGCCATAAATAGTACAGACAATCCAGTTGTGGAACAGACAGTGATTAACCCTCATGGATTCATAGTTAATAACAATGAATTTGGTGAAGACGGTCAAAGCGACATTTTTACTTCCCTTAGACCAGAGATAGATGGAGTCTATACACTTTCTCTCCATAATCTGGGCACTGACCAAGTCAAAATTGGAGGTATCTTTGGATACTTACCGATTACAGAAAACAGTGGTGAGATAAACTTGTCTACAGTTACTGGGTTATTAGCTGGAGCATGGGTATTTGTTATTGGAATAGGAACACTAGTAGGTGGGACGGTGATTACTGTTTTAGATAGAAGAGGAGACAGGAAGAGGCACCTCTGGGGTTTCACTTGATAATGGTCAGTCAACAATAAACCTCTAAATCTTATCACAATAATGAATCATTGGAACATTGTGAAATTAATACTATGGTTAGTAACATAGTATACTTCATCATTTGATAAGCATGAATTAAGGAAGCTCAGGATTCAATATAACATGCAGGCAGATAATCATTACAAGCATACAAATCAGTTAGTAGTCATATCCCATTTCTCCTTCTCTTCCTTTATTCATTCGATATCAGTAACACGGGGTGTTATCTCTGCCTCTACTGCCTCACGTCTTTTTACTTCTAATGTTCTTAAGATATCGTGTATTGCCTCTGCGATAAGCCTGTGACTTTCCGCTTCGCCTATTTCTCCTCTATGGACATAGCCCTCAGCCAATGTCGCTTGTCTATAGAACTCAAGTGATAACTGGCTCATCGTCAACTCCATATCCGAACGGTCAATGCCTTTCAGGAGGTCGGATAAATTTCTAAGTCTCTTTTCTCTCTTATCTTCCAGATGGTTGGACATACTAACCATTATTCATAAAAATATTTAGATATATTCGCTCTACGGTGATACATAAATACGTAAAAGACTTCCGAAGAATCTTATATAAATGATGTATGCCTTATATCTCATTTACCTATCATATGAGAGAAGGTAAGATGAGAGAGGAAGTGGATTTGTATCCGTTTTAACAAAGTAATGGATAAAAGCAACTTCGAGGGGTGCGATGCTGACAATGAGATGGATTTGTATTTACTGTAACAGCATAATGGATAGTACAAATTTTATAGAGTTCATAAAGCAGAGCGACAACGACAAAAACAGCAACCAGCAAGCAGTAGTAGAATACCATGGTTGGCGTCTACTCGCAGACTAACTAACGCAAGAACCGCAGCGACATTCGGGTTCCTCATAATCATTTCATCATTCAATCATCATTTCAAGATCTTTCAGAGTGTTGTGTATCGCATAGGCCAACGTCCTATGATATGCCGCTTCGTTGAGATCGTTTTGGTCAGCAAATACCTCTGCTAACGCCATTTCTCTCTCAAAGTCACGAACCAAAACGTCCCTTAGTCTGTTCCCTGCCCTTCTGAAATCTTCGTCTAGTTCATGACCCAGTTTTCGGGCAAGACTGCTTAGTCTCCTTTCTCTATCAGATGAACGGGACATATGAAGTACTCTCTTGTTAAATATTTAGAGGTTTGTTGGGCGAGAGATAATCGAATACTTTTGTTAATGCCAGGACTGCAACGAATTCGGAATGCATCAAACAAATAATCAGGACTCGTTGCATCCTTATCTAGCATTCCTTCACCATTCTCTACAGCAGTTCTAGGATGAATGGCAACCTGTCCATTCTTGTACTCCATCAGTTCCTTTGCATATGCCAGAATGTTCTTGTGTCCCTTAGATGATAGAGGAATAACAAACATATTCTGTTGCAGAAATTCTAAATCATAGACTGAAGGATAATTCTGCTTGTAGTAATCCATCTGTTGTTCGTAGTCCGTATCCTCATCTACTCTATCCTTTAGGGCTCTAATGAAAGATGGATCCCATTCTTGAAAAGTTTTACCATTTGAAGGAGTACTTTCCATTCTCAATTGCTTCATCAAATTGGCGTGGCGTAAGTACATCTATTACATTCTTATCATTCCCTGGTTCAACTACATACCAAGTATCCTTCCTCTGTTTCCAAACAGCATTTAGTGTAGTCCCACCAGTCGTAGACAATGGAATTACGCTTATTGGGTCGCTAGTTTCATTCACATATATATTTCTCATTTTTCAGTTTTTCCTAAGTTGGCAGTACCTTTAGTTGCAAACGTCTCTGTTTCTAACAATTCGGCATTAGTAGATGATAAAGTGGTCATAAGGAGCAGAGAGAAACATATGCTTGAACATGCTGACACAATCACATCAAATGGAATCGGAGATTTTTGAGTACTAGCCTCAAATATCGACAAGTCTTAAAATATTTTTAGGCCATGTGATATGTAAGACTTCCGGTATACGAAAGTACAAAAGAAAGATTCCATCACAACTCGGCTTGCGTATCTGCCTTACCTCATTCAGCGATATGGTAGAGGCTGGACTCCAAGCATCATTAGTTATATCTACAGCCGTCATTCCTTCATGATCTTCTGCCATACTTCACCAGGCTACTACTTAGAAGATAAGAGGATATGATCAATCAACGATTCTTTGGAAGTTCATAGTTGCATAAAGCGAGTCTCAGTGAATCTAGTGTGTCATGATAAGATGTTGCCGCTTATCAAGTTTCCATTCATCTGACACTATCGCAGTTCTCAGCGACACTATGAGATCATGCAGTGATGGATGTATTTTGACTAATCTCTTAGACATCAGCGTGTATGTCCACTGCAGCATCTCTCGATGTCTCTTCTGGAAGTTGACCGGTATGATCTGCCAACTGTTGCTGCTGCGTAAGCCCCAGATCTGTTCTTCTGTTAGCCTGCCGTAATAGTCGTGATACTCCCCAATCCTCGACTTGAGTTCTCTTATGACTTCTGGATTCGCACCGTCAACGTAAATCTTGGTTATGTGATGCTTCTGTTTTAGTTGCATGATATGGTTGATGATCACGTTCATCTGTGGCTTCTCGAAACTTTCGGCATAGAACACCCCCACTTTCCTATTTCTGAATTGGGTAATGACGATGGCGAACTTTGAAGTCCCCCAGGCTACATCTATACCCATGCTTCTTCCAATCATCATGCTCGTGGAC
>JAATVR010000395.1 GCA_014523665.1 Nitrososphaerales archaeon TH526 | reverse complement strand
TCCGCCTGAGTCTTGGCATCTTTCAATGTTTTTGTTCCCCATCAAGCGCTGCCCAGCATTCTAAACCCGTTTCCTACTTCTCCGGGAAGTGAATCAGGTGATGACACTAGTTTACTCTTGAGCAAGATTTTAGTAATAATCTTGCCCGTAGCGGGAGTGCTTGGCTTGATAATCATGATCAAAATGGGAAAAGCAAAATCCCGCGATACCCATTAAGTGATCCAAACAGATATTGCTGTAGGTAAGGTCTCTTCAAATATGGGATCAACAGCAAATCTGAGTCCGATTTTTCTAAAAATAGTTCACACACCAATTCTATTAGATGACTACATTACGTTAAATCTATGCTGAAGTATTGTTTGATGGCTCCTTCACATGTCAGAATATCAAGAAGATCAATAGTAGCTGCATAGCAGTGCAGTGCAGACGGCAGACCTAAGTAAGACGATGCAGTATATACTACTAAGGAGGGATAGTGAGAAAAAGAAAATGGCAATGTTAGTACAAGAAATAACTAGAAGACAAAACAAATTCTGGAACAAAGTAATCGAATACACGACTTTCACTATGGCCGCCGCAATGGCCGCATTCGCGGCATGGCAGCTCTGGATGCAGTATTTCGTAACTCAAGAGAAATAAACAGATGATGCATGAAGTAAGCACAATAATTGCAATCACACCTTCCAAGCACTATTGCCTTAACAACACAAGCACTCACTTCAATATTCATTCCGTTAGAAAATTCGCAGTACAAATGACAGATACTTCAATATCTTATGCATTCGCGTAGTGTAATTTACGAGCTGAAATAAAATCCTAGGTAATAATAAATAGAAAAAATAATTATGATATTCTTAAATTCTCGACCTTTTTCTTTTAAGGTTATTTACTCCATTTAATGGCCTCATAATTCTGTCCATGATGTATTTTCCACCTGTTTACACACTTAAAGCGAGTTTGACTACTAACGATTTAGATACTTCCATAACAAGGAGTTCCTATTGAATAATAACGTTTAGAAGGTTCCCCAATTCGAGAATATTGGACATAATCTTCCGTAACATTCATTAATTATTCAACGATTACTTTCTAAAAAGGCTATTAAAGCTCTATTAAATTCATCAGGAGTTGTTACATCAGGCCGTGTCCCGCATCTTTAATTCGTATGAGCTCTTGGAATTTTTTCTGCTAAGGTTAATGAATCTGGTGCAGCATCATCTGTTCCAACTATTCAGAAATCATTATATTATGACCATCATATTATAAATTGCATGGTCATCATGTGGGTAAAGGTGCTATTATCAGCCAACTCCGTGTTTGGCTTTTCACCTTTACCATAATAGCGGCCTTCGGTGAACGGAGTACAAACCCGGGCCACCGTTTTACAGGAGATTTTTTCTCCGTCTTTTTGCGGGGAAGAAGTGACGACGTAGGTTATTACGTAGAAGAATAGGAACTGTCATAATAATGGTATATGATTATTAATCGATTTTTATGTTTTATCTAGTTAGCTGCTCTTTTGTAACATTGAACGAATCTTTCTTACATCAAGCTTATAAAATCCTGATGATGTTGAGATTGAAAAAATAACGTAGCTCGTACCACTAGATCCGCCATGCATACTATTCATGGAAGCCTAGAACTCCCTCATCGCTTGAAATATGCTTGCTGCATCTGTGAATTCGATAATACGTAGAAAAGTGTTATCAATTGAAAATTAAACTTCCAGTAGAACTATGAAATGGTAGTCCGACAGAGAATCTGCCTTCGACCTCTGGTTACACTATTAACAGATATGCTCAAGGATTTTGTCAGTATTTAATTATCTACGAGTCTATTGAACTCATCATTTGACAAAAGGATATAGGCCAGAATACCTTACTTGATAACAAGTTATGAATAGCTCAATGGCATATTCATTAAAAGATGACGGTTAGGGTAGTAAAATACTTCATGATGCCGATACGCCAGATTCATGTGTTAAGTTCGATCAACAAATAGTTCTTACAAAGGATTAATTTGAACTCTTGAAGATTATCTCCTTGAAATTGTGTTTACAGAGAATAATCAGAATAATGGCGGTGCCGGCGGTGATTATATTTTACCTCAAAATAATCAAGACAACAAGAAGTCTATCAAAATTGATTTAGATAAGAAGTATATCTCACTTCTACAAGAGCAAATTAATACTTTTAGAGAAACTGAAATCAATCAAGCCATTAGACATTCCTATGAATGATACAATACTACTCCACAACCTTATATGCGTATCCTCTTTCCCAGCTGTCCCCTCAAGTTGGCTTGAAGGGATCAGACTTTCGGTTGGGCGAGTAGAGGGATATGGTGCAATCGGCACTTAAAGCGATTATTGGCCATACACATCTATGATTCTCAGTTCTCGAGTTTTGCAGGGTCTTTCTTCCAATGACAACTCCAACAATAGCCACATTTTATACAAGTAAATTGACTTCTCTTCTTGCATGATAAACATTCGGTATACCTGTCTGTAAGCGTATCACGTATGTACTCATGTAACCTGTTGCTCATGCCGCCACATTGGGTCTAGGATACTAATATTTCAAATTTATAGTGATATAGGTGAGGAGTTGTTGCCTAATTCAATTTGACAGGCAATAAACAGATCTCACAGATTAGCAATGACAGCCTATCATTATCGAGGATATCACAGATTGTAGGAGTATGTTTATGCACCCAAAGCTTCCTTGTCTCTGTTTAAGGGAGAAATATTGGCGAGATATTAGCTAAAGTTGGATTCTGCTCCATCGAGTTCAGCCCGTCTTTCAGTGCTTTCAAATCCGTATACGGCAATTGGGAAGACCATCAGTGTCGGGGAAACTTTTAAGGGCTTGCAAAAAAGTACTGAACTGAGATTAGAATTCTGGGTGGAAACCCCTCATGAAAGTCTGAAGTGCAGGCCACGATAGATATAAAGGATCTTCCTAGTGGAAAGGAAGCGCGTTACTCCGCTGAGTTTACACCCAAGGAAACGGGGTACTACACGATATACGCCTATTTACTCCATGGATGGCAAAGGATAGATTACAGGACAGAGACAAGCTATGCACAAAAACAATAACAATCTCGAAGCCCACTTAATTTTCTCACTTCCCTAAGATCGAATTGCCCGTTCCTCCCTTTCTTTGACACATAAGGATTGATTAAAT
>JAATVR010000394.1 GCA_014523665.1 Nitrososphaerales archaeon TH526 | reverse complement strand
TTTGGTCCGCCTTTCCACTTTAATGAAGATAGAGGACTCATTGAAAGGTTTGATGACGCTCCACATATTCCGCCTCAAATCGCTTTAGCTCGAATTGTTCCAATTCTAATATCTCTTATATGGTTAGGGATAGGAATAAGATAGTGGTTCGTGCTTTCAAAGTGGAGTAAGAAGTATGAGCGGTATAAAGAATTGCAGAAGCGGATCGATGAAAAATTAGATTACGGCAACAATGGTGTGGAAGACAAAAGAAAGGACCGTAAAGTTCAATGATGTAAGACGGGCATATACAGTCGTTTCAATTGGAGTTTACTGAGACTCTTCGATCATCTCATTCTTCACTTGAAGAATTAATTCCTCCAATATTTGTATTAATTGCTTTCTTTGTTGAGTGTCACTTGTATTCCAATTTACACTACCAGAACGTTTATGCGCTAATTTGTATTTGATTCCCGTCATTGAAGTTGCATAGTTATTTGCATCGAGTTTTCTGACATTTTGATGCGCAAGAATATACCAATGATATTCTGTTCCGACTGGAACGCCTGAACCTTCTGGGGCATTCCATGCTCTCTTTTTGTTGACAGCATAAGTGAGTTCCCATTTATCCGGTGTTATCTTTTTCTCGCTCCAGATGCCTTTGTCATAATACCACTTATGACTTCCTCCCACTCTCATGCCAGTGTATTTTCTCCCATTGAATTCTTTATATGCTTCATAAGCTTCAGATTCAACCTTCGCTACTGCATCATGATTCATTTGGATAATTTCGTCCCATATAAAATTGCGATATGATTTAGAATATAATGTATGAAATACATCAAGTAGAGGGAGAGTGTGATGCAAGTCTTGAACCTATAAAATAACTAGGTCTCGACATGAGGTGTCACAAATTTATTATCTGGCAATATGATGGGATAGGTGATAATCTTACTCGTTTAGCAGAAAACGCAAATCATTATTATCATCAACCCTCTTCAAATACTTCTTTCTCCAAAATATTCGATCTTTAATCTATTCAGTTAGTTTTTTATATTTCCATTGATTTGTAACTTGTTTCTATGAAATCATCTAGTCAAGCACTTAAAATTCGTTCACCGGTCTCGTTCTCACTTAGAATATAGTGATTTGCCTATTTGCATTTTGCAATATAACAACTTTTGTCCAAGCAGCATATCAGTATAAGCAAAATCTCTTCATTATTGCTTCTACATACTTTGGAAATACTGAACCATCTAAGCAACTACCGTGCATTGGATATACCATTCTTGGATTAAGCTTGACAAGTCTTTCTGTAGTCCTTCGTACTGGCTGTTCGCTAACAAATATGCCAACTGCTCGATATAAATTAATCATATTTTCTGATAGATCATCAGAAATGACGGCCTTATGATTATCTCCAGGTTGGATGAATAGATCCGACGTAAATAATGATTTTGTTGTTTCTTCGAATATCATCATGATGTCCCAATGATGAACATGACGAGTCATGATAAATCGGAGACTTGGTACCCGTCTTTAGAGCTTCATTGTCCCAAAATGAAATGTGGTTCACTGGGACGTTGTACCATCCTGTTAGATTTAGCTTTGAACTTAAATCGCTACATACGAGCCTTATTTTTGGAGATTGAAGAAATTCCATTCCTCCACTCATCACTTTCGAAATGGAGAAATGATTTGAGGTTCTGCATTCATTTATTTGTTCATTGTTCATAAATTAGTGACTTGAATAGTTGTCATTTTTAAGAGGACGACGAGTAGGATTGAGAGGATGGGGCGGTGGTTAGATCGTACGGATGAGAACTAGGATAGTGGTAGAGTCAAATAACTAAATCTGTTTTCTAGGTTTATCAAGACCCAGATCGAAAATATTGATTTAGAAAGTATCCGATCCCAAATAGAGCGAAAAATCCAGAAATGGCTAGTATAAATTTAAGCAGTTCTTTTTGCATAGGCAATGTTATAGTTTCCCTTTGTTTTAAGTGTATTTTTTGTATCTCTTCAGAATTGACGATCTTAATTCAAAATTGAGTCTAGAATAATTGTGATAAAGACCCGTTCATACTTAAGACTAATAATCAGCTAAGAAATTTGCAAATGAAAATGTGTGAGGTGCAGGTGACAAGCGGTCATGAGATGATCCGTTATAATCTCTTTTCTTGAAATTTTAAGCGTTTTTTCTATACATCATAAAGCAAGAGAGCAAGAATCTTGAACAGGACCTTTATTTAGATCAGAGCCCATATTCGTGTGTCATTATGAATAAACGAACGATGACTGCGGACCTGGGAAAGGTCTTCGACAAACATGTTAGGTCAGAATTCGAAGATCCTAACATTGAGATAACCATGAAGACTATGATTAAACAGCCTTACGTGCATCACGTACCTGTACTCACCGGAGGTGTCGGTTATAATGGAGTGTATAATTTTTACAAAAAGCACCTTGTTGGTAAAATGCCAAAGGATACCAAATTTGAACGTGTTTCACGGACAATAGGCAAAGATCAGTTTGTAGACGAACTTATCCTAAAATTTACTCACGATCGAGAAATTGATTTTATGTTACCTGACGTACCTCCAACAGGTAACTATGTTGAATTGCCTCTTGTCGTTGTAGTGAAATTTAAGGGCAGCAAAATAGTCCATGAGCACATATATTGGGATCAGGCATCTTTGTTATCTCAGATTGGTCTTCTTACCATGACACACCTGCCCATAACCGGCATTCAACAATCAAAAAGACTTCACCAACTAGCCACGACATTATCGAAGAATGTCGGGGAAAAAAGAACGACATTATCGAAGAATGTCGGGGAAAAAAGAAAAGCATCATAGTTACTTTTGTAGTGAATTAGGTGGAGTATGATTGATGAGAGACCGTCTCACTCTAAGAGGTTTTTCTTGAATTCTCATTGAATCAGAATGCACCTACATTGGACTATTAAGTGGAGTACTTAATAAGGAGAATATGTCATTGTGGTACACTCATGACTATGTATTGTCCTAACTGTGGTACTCTTATGGTTTGGAAGAATGGATCTATCCTTCATGATCCCCCAACTAAGAGATATGAGTGTGGCTATTGTGAAATAATCGTAACAAAATATATTGATGGCTCATATGAGATAATTAAACCTAATACCGCTACTCATGGTGACGACAATAATAATACTCCTGACAAGAAGTCATCTCGCATAAGAAAGATGCTGCATATTAAATGACCTTGTCCTAACATTCATCGGAAATCCTGAATTTTTCTGAAAATAGAAATAGCTTGATGATCCCCATAGAATGAACAGTCGCTGAGGGATTGCTTGGTCGTCTTTTCTACGTATCTTGATTCCTACTTACGCCTAACCGAAGACGTTATCTGCAGATGTTTGCTTATATGAATAATGATTTGATGACTCTTGCTTGGGCATGGTCTATATTACAGTAAATACTACAATCAGATTGAAAGTAGATGGGTCCTAGAAAAAGAATATTCTGACCAATCAAACTATCAGAAAACTGTCTTTGCTTCAGTACCAGCGCAATATCGCTTGCGGTATCACGAGGGAGAGATAGTTGCTATCTGACTAACAACAATACTAGTAATGACAATGACAGCCGCAATTATGTCGGTAGCAAATATAGATTAAGACGTAATTCTTTCTCCTTCAAATTTCAATACCTTAGTAACATTGTCAAAAGTTCCAGTTACACTATACTTGAACTCTGGATTTGTTATTGCATCTACAGCGGTTGTACCGCCACCCAGGCCAAAGTCGCCAGTAAACATTAGAACGCTATTAGCAGTTTTTCTATTTTCTTCTATACTTATTATGTGAAAATTCCCGGCGAATGGAATCAGGCTGTATTTTATGATATCTGGTGTCGATGCTGTTTTGTTTTCGATCTTTAAAGTCTCCTGTATTGCAGGAGATGCTGGACTTGTTATGCTGTAGAATGCACCTATCAACTCTTGTTTGCAGTCATTAGCAGGACATAATAGGCTCCCAGAGCCAAATGTAAAGTTAGACTTTGGTGTGATACCTGGAAGTGTATCTCCTGCATAGGACGGTTGAACGGCCGCCTTAAATGAAATGGAGTCTTTTCCAATCGTTTGTGCTTGTACTTCGTTTTCAAAAAATAGGGGAAATAACAAAACTGACGATAATATACCTAAGAATAGAGTTGATTTTAATATCATCTTGAGATTAGATCAAATACGAGTAGAAAATAAGATTTTTTAATCGTTCAATATTAGTAGTGGCATTTACAGGCGCAATCCTTACCCTGGATCTGTGATCAAATCCTGTAGCCTAAAAAAATGATCTTCCCATATGTTTGTAAATTCTAAAATACTCCGCAATTTGACTTCAGCAGTAGCTAATGCCTAGATATTGAATTTATCTCTATATTACACGAAGGTCTGTTTGTTCGACAACTAAGACAATACAAGGCAGTATAGGGATACAACCCAATCCATTCCTCACTTTGGAAGAAGGTAATGAAATATCGATAGATACCAACAATGTCATGAAAAGAGGAATCCAACAGATGATAGAAGATAATTATGCTGGCATAAAACAGGCAGAATGTCGTAGTAGTTGATAAACATTGGTGACATTCCAGGCTATGACGTAAGCCATCACTGCCACATATCTATCAGAGAACTGCAATCAATTTTCTACAAGTGTTTCGCATTCCGTCATCATGGCAAAAAATTCATAGTATCATCGTCTGTTGTTGAATCTACACCAGGCGACCAGCACACAGCCAGTCTGGACTAGTATCGCTTACGCAAATATTTTCTTACGTGCATTTATCTCACTTTTAAGCAGTTCTCTTTGATATCGCATACTTTCCTGTAAATAATGATTACTTCGAAGTTCATCGTCATTATATAGAGTTATACCATCGATCTCCGATGTATATTTCCTTGTTGTAAAATTTCTAGATGGACGATCAATGTCAACTAAATTGCAATGAATGAATTGATATCTTAATTTAGAGGGTTTGTAAAATATCCTTTCTATGTACCTCTCTCTGATAAAATCTGGCTTTTCAAAATGCTTTTCAAATATTTTAATGCCATAAACATCTGGAGTATCTTGCTTTTTACCTTCAGCTAAAGCACTAGTTTGTATTTTTTTATCTTGGTGAGATTACTGGAAAACTCATTCATGTCTATAACTGCATACTCATCTGAATCAATAACTAGAAGGAAATCTATCTTTTTGATACCGGCAATTTCAAGATATTTGTTTCTCTTATCTATTTCTGTAAGATTAGGATAGCAATAATAATTTGCATTAGGAAACGATTCTACAACCTTTCTTGAATTATCAACACTGATGTCATGATCGTCTTCAAAATACTTGAACTTTCCATCTATTGCAATTATGAGATCCACATATGATTGTATAGAATGTAGACATCTTTGAAGCCCTTTTTCATCATCAAAGAATATAATTCCAGCAGCAACTGTCACTATTTTATTATCCAAAGGGTTAAAGAGATTTCTAATGTACTGACAGAAATACTGTTTCATCAATGTGCATATAGATCTATTAGCTACTATTCTTCTTGAATAACAGACAAGAACCCAAAACTGACTAGCCCTAAGTTGACCCATAACTATTACAAGCATCGGATATTTAGGGAGGAGTAGGCTGGCAATCCACTTATTCATGCAAATTCACCGAACAATTAGAGACTACGTTTAAATTCGAATCTACAATGTGAACTTGACTCGTATTAACGGTAAAATTAGCAGTCCTCACACTGTTACAATCAAATAAAGAACCATCAAGATCTGCAAGGAGTAGAGATGCGTTCGTGAGATACGAACCTCGTAAATCTGCTTGTGTCAGATCGGCATGGCGGAGACTAGCATTTGTCAGATTGGCGAAATCAATAATTGCACGGTTTAGATTAGCATTTGATAGATCAGCATCTGTTAAACTGGCATTTGATAGATCAGCATCTGTTAAATCGGCGTAACTTAGATCGACATCAGTTAGATTAGCATAACGAAGGTCAGCATCCAACAAGTTAGCATCAAGAAGGTATGCATCAGTTAGATTAGCGTACCGGAAATC
>JAATVR010000393.1 GCA_014523665.1 Nitrososphaerales archaeon TH526 | reverse complement strand
TTCATGTTAATTACTGTGTTTGGACCACCTACTATGATACCATCTCCACTGCAGTTAAGATTTGCAGTTAGATTTACTACACCGCTTACTACTTGTCCACATGCTGCATTTGATGATGTTCCTGGAGTTCCGCCTTGCTGTGCAGCCGCAGATGGAATATTTACCACAATGATGCTCAAAGTCAGGAGGGCAACCACCGCCGAAGCTACAATCGTGGATGAGATACTACAACCTCTCTTATTCGTCCTATTTTGCTCCATTCCTAATCGAGGAAAGATGTAGTATTAGTATTATTTATGTGGATGTATGGACTGTACCCAACATAAGATTGGTTCGTTTTGTTCATAAAATTCATGCCTAGCCATTCTTTGTAAAAGACTCTCAGTACATTGAACAATTCTATAACTATTTTCGTCTGGCCATCACTGAGTAAATCAGAGATTATATCCAATATCAGAAGTTCTATGTATTGCATGTTAGGGAAATTGAAAAGTCAAATCCACAATAAATAATCCTGATTTTTAATCAAGGGCCACTGGCAAGACCTATGTCATGGTCTGCTTCGATTAATCCTCATCTGCATGATGCTCACGTTGGGTTTGCATAGAACTCTTCAGTTATGCACTGTTCTAACATGAATTCGCCTAAATTTGAGCGTCGGTCAGAATCACACTACATTGCTTCAAACTCTTCTTTTTTTCAAACAGTACATAAACATTTTATTCTACTCTTACTCTCATTACCTAATGCCTATTTCAAAAAACTGAGGCTCATCATTGTTTCAATCGGTGTTGTAGTGGTGGTTGGAAGCACTTTGTTACTGCTCCATACGCAGTATGACATTGCTCTCAATTCACAAAATTCTCAAGAAAACAGACCCATAAGAATAGCATGTTCTGAGCCTTGGGTGGGTTACGTCCCAATCGTAATGGCCTTAGATAGGTATTTCAAGGAAGATCATGTTAGAGTAGAATTAATACAACCTGAGAATCAGACGACTACGGAAGAGCTATTCCTCAATGGCTCCGTCGATGGGTTATGTAGCATATATACAACGACCATTTTTCAGAATTCAGAAGGTGTGAATTCAAGGCTAGTGTGGGTGTTAGATTATTCGAGTACTGGTGATGTTATTCTAGGTTCGAAGAATATGACTATCAAAGATTTAAGAGGAAAAAAAATTGGAGTTGAAGGCCTAAACACTTATTCACACATTTTTGTATTACAAACGTTGGCTAAGGCTGGTTTATATGAAAAGGATGTTCAGTTTGCAAACATAGCCACACAGGATATGCTAAAGGCGTTGAACACCAAACAAATTGATGCGGGTCATACTTATGGACCCGCCAAATTTGCTGGTATACGGAGCGGATATGACATTATAGCGACGGCCAAAGATGCACCAGCGATCATAGCTGACGTTCTCATTTTTAATTCCAAAGTAGTAGAGACTAAACCAGAAGCTGTTGAAGCTGTAGTGAAGTCGATTAATCAAGGAAAGGAGTACTTTGATCATCACAAGGAAAACACATACTTGCTTCTTTCAGATTTTTTCAATATTACAACAGAAGAAGTGAAAGATGGTTTTGAAGGTATACAGGTTCTCGGGTTAGAAGATAATATTAAAGCAATGAACAGATCAAGTCCAAAAGTGAGCAACTTTACAACATTGTATGAATCAGGTGCTATTATAGCCAATTACCTACTAGAGAGAGGCCAAATACGACAAATACCGAATTTCAACGAGATAATTGATCCTAAATTCATTTATTCTATCTCCAGAAACGAAACAATCCAAGATGGTTAACTGATTTATGCAGATTCGGTCAAGACTATTCATAATCATGATATCGCTCGTTACGGCAGCAATTGTTGTTCCTTCAATTATAGCACTGAATACTTTCACAAGAAGTATGGAAACGGAAATAACTGAAGAGCTTAAGATAAGTGCTCTTGGTGCTATGGATAAATTGTCAAGACTCATGTTCGAACGACTTGCAGACCTTAGATTTCTCACTTACCCAGGTAACACTATGATATCTAGTCCAGATGATAATATCACGTTACGTGAAAAGGTGGAATATCTCAGACAAATAGAGAAAGCAAATAAGGCCTATGCCTCCATCTCAATATACAACAAAAGTGGAATAAAAATTGGCGATACACGGAGTATCGATATTGGCGTTAACGATTCAAGAGAACCTTTTTACAAGAATGCTATTAAAGGCAGTTATTATTACGATAGTGTCCCCATCTATTCTAGGAGTTTAGGCCAATACCTAATTCATTTCTCGGGACCTCTATATGATGTTGAGAACAATGAGATAGAAGGAGTTATGGTTCTGAAGTTTCCGCTCAATAAAATAAATGAGATATTGCTTGAGGCAGGCGGTACGATATCAAGTGATGCAAATATAGAGTTAGTTTCTGATGATGGCCTTCTAATCTACTCAAATAACGATCAGAAGAGCGTGCTACAAAAAAAGGTAACAGGATTGAAGATACTTGACAAACTTCAGAATTCGACCAATAGAGTAGAATCAGAAATAGAGGCTGGCGAGAACGGCAGTAATGGCGGTGGTGGTGGTGGAGTTGTGAATACGATATTCATCGGAAGTAAAGAACCGGGATTCCTTGATTATAAGGGGAGCAACTGGTCTCTAATTCTTGGCATAAACACCGAAGATGCATTCAAGAGCGTTTCGCTGCTTAGAACCCAGTTTATTATTGTGGCAGCTATTATTTTGTCCATTTCCACTTTCCTAGTTTTCCTATTTGCAAGAAGCATTTCTAGACCAATAATAAAGCTAAGAGACGTTACGAATGAAGTAAGTAAAGGGAACCTTGGGATCAAGGTGGACATCCAAAGAAGTGGTGGTGATGAACTTAAACAACTCTCATCAAGCCTGGAAAACATGAGGCGGACCATATTAACTAGATCCGAAGAGGTCTTACGAGTAAATGAAGAGCTCAAACTAAAAGATAGATTGAAAGATGAATTCATCAATGTAGCCGCACACGAGTTGCGTACACCAATACAACCAATATTGGGGTTATGTGAGGTTCTTCGTTCTAAGATAAGGAAAGGCAGTACTAGGAGTCCAAAAAGTGAGGAAGAAGAGCAGTTGTTAGATATCATCGTCAAGAATGCCAAGAGATTGCGTGGAGTTGCTCAGGAGATATTGGATGTAACTAGGATCGAGAGCAAGGGGTTTGACTTGAATCTGGAAACCTTCGATCTGGTCCCCCTTTTAACTAATATTATTACGGACTCAAGAGAGCAAATTGGCAAACTTGAACGAGACATAAGTATAACTTTTGAGCTTGAAGGAAAAGATGCAAGCGGAAGCTACACAATCCTTGTGAACGCGGATAAGGATAAAATTACTCAAGTCATCTCTAATTTATTGGGAAATGCAGTTAAGTTTACCAAGAATGGAAGTATATCAGTTAAAGTGAATACTAGTAAAGAACACAATGAAGCTATAATATCCATTAAAGATACTGGTCAAGGTATCGATCCTAGCATAGTGCCTCACTTATTTACGAAGTTTAGCTCCAAATCCTTTGAAGGGATTGGGTTAGGATTATTTATTGCAAAAAATATTGTCCAAGCTCACGGAGGACGAATCTGGGCTGAAAATAATTTTGACGGAAAAGGGGCAATATTTTTCTTTACCTTACCGGTATCACCATCCAAATTTTAACTAGTAGCAATGACAATTAGCAAAATACCAGGCAAGAAATCTACCTATTTTCCATCATCTGCACTCGTTTCAAATGTCATACGATCCCATGTTCTATATTTGCAAGAGGATTGCTCAGCTCTCAGAAAATGATACATGTAAGTTTTAAGCAGTTGCAGCTATTGAATAGGCGAATGCTTCACAACAGCATAGTGGCAAAATAACTTTGATGCTGGAATTGCGAAAATATGTAAACTAAATGAACATACACAAAAACGAAGCATTAGTGAAGCAACCCTTGGTATCACTGAAGCTCTACGAATAAGTTCATTTTTCAATTTGTTTATAAACTCAATTAATAGGTCACCAAATAATGGACAACAAACAATCCAGTCAGGGAAGAAGGTCGTTACGGTGCCAAACAAGAAAAATAATGCAAATATTAGTGTAGATTCACCATCAGTAAGCGTCGAACTATGTTGAATCATGCATTGCTTTAACAGATCAAAGAAATTTCAAGTTTGAGAATCAAATCTGTTCAGTACATGCCAATACAAGATCGAGAGGTCTCAGATATAATTTCCCTAAATAGCTAGAATCCAATGGGAGAGTTGATTTTGTGAGAAGCTTACATCAATTCATCTACTAATTCAACTGGCTATTATGACGACATCAAACACGATAAGATCGATAATCTGTTCTCCGCAATTACATTTAAGAGGGCATTTGGACTGAAAAGTCGTAGGACCACAGAGCATTAGCATTTTCAAAATGTCCAAATGTAGAGCATTAAAACCTTATTGATGGATTTCTTTGAGTTTGGTATCAATAAATCCCTTGAAGTCCGAGTGTGTGAAAATGGATAGACATTTCACTCTATCCTTTAGAGTATTGTGTGTAACCTCTCTGTCTATAACGAGTACTACTCCCGAAGTTGTGTAACCTTCACTTCTTACAGCTTCAATGGCATGTATCACACTATTGCCTTTAGTCATTACATCGTCCACAACCACAACAGGTTCAATGAGATGCCCTTCTACTTTTTTGCCGCTTCCCTGAGTCTTGACGTTTCTTCTAACTATAAATTGGCTAATTCCCGCTGAACTGCTTTTCCTAATACTACTTATTATAATTGCAGTTGAAATTGGAATAGCGCCCATTTCTAATCCCCCCACAGATTTTGCCCTAAATTCTCTGGCAATGATATCATATAACAATTCACCAATAAGCGTGGCTCCAACTGGATCTGTCAAAACCATTTTTAGATCATAGTAATAATTGCTTCGCTCCCCACTTGATAGAATAATTGACTTA
>JAATVR010000392.1 GCA_014523665.1 Nitrososphaerales archaeon TH526 | reverse complement strand
GTAATAACATTCGTAACAACGGGCATGGTCGTCATAATTGCTGCTATAGCCAACATTATGAATAGGGTGCGCTTGGACTTTTCCGTATATCCAGGACTGTCCATTATTCGAGGCTTTATGTGATTAATGTATATAAAAGTAGTTATACTGTGTTATGCTATTCTTTTCATCTTACCTTAGGAATCAATAATGCCAAAACTGACAAGGAGATAAGCTAAGTTAAAGTCATTCCCATGTCGTTTCTTGGCACTTAATTCTATCGCAGATGGTAGCGCTCGAACAGCTATGGGTTTTACTACTTACGCATTTTTTATCTGGTCAATTTGCAAGTTTGGGTCGCATCTTCAAATGGTTAGCTAGTATTTTTTCTAAGCACATCCCAATGATGTCTTTATTGCCTGAGCGGAATAAGGCAGGGTCTGTATTATTTGGTTAGCTTGTTGCGTAGATATGTTGCCCGCTCTTGCAAATCCATTTGCTATCCTGATAAAGATCTTACCAATACGCTAAGGAATTGAATCTTAACTTTGAGGCATTATCTTATGAAAAATCAGTTTTCAAATTAATTCCATAAAGGCGATGACTACTACTAAGTGATTTTTCCTTAAATTATTGTGCTATACTATTGTCACATGTGTGGAACGATGAGTTGTGTTACCATAAAAAAATACGATTTCGATACTTCCTAGCATGCTGATGGTTCAACCCGTTCAAATAGTTTATAGCCTGGCCGTTGGGTGTCAATGTGTATGTTATCAGTGCAACTAAGGCGTTCGAAAGTATATGAACCCACGTAGCCCAAGGGTAGCCGTGCCGTTACCGGTTCGGGTAGCTAACTTGAAGATAAACTATTTGCGGTCAAAACCCATCAGGATGAGATCTGATTCAATATATTATTGACCCACAGTACGGAAGATATTCCTCATAGCGTAATGTATGCGATATCTACCGCGTATGTAGGAAGGAGCGAATCTTAAGCCTAAAAAAAGGGAGATCTTTGATGCCTCCAACCACCAATTTTGCCTAACTTAGGGGCTCAATCTCATTGACGCCTATTACTACTGTGCTACCTGCCGGGAGCTCTTCGTCGGAATCAGTTGGATTCTGAATTGCTATATCTGTAATAGTAGTAGTGGCATTTGGCGGAATATCTACATGATATATGCAGATTGTTCCGGGATTAGATAGTTCATTTACTACTGTTAGGTTAGCCGCACTTAGATTCGGGGCCTGACCTGTTAGTATTGCAAGCGGAGATGTTGAAGTATCATCACAAGGTATGTTAGCCGCTATGTGACCATTTGCGATCTTATATGGTGTTGAGTCATAAAGGTGGATGAATCCTCCTCCAGGTATAGTCTTACCGTCTAATAGTATCGTTTGAGAGTCTCTAGTTATGGCTCCTTGTGCTTCAGGGTAATTGGTGCCAAGTGGGATCATGAGGGCAGTGATTAACACAACCGATACCGCGATTGCCGATACGATACTCACTGCGTGTTGCATTTGAGATAAATAGAGAAATGTTCTATAAAAGGTTTCCTCATCTGTTGGTTGACCCCCAACAGATTTGAAGGGCATTTGCTAAGGAATCTACCATTTTAACTTCAAATATGCGCCTTGAATATATTCAAGACAAGTAACTTACTTAGCTCAAATATCGTTATGGCATTGTTAGGAGCAGCGTGGACACCTATATGGTTCTTTCTCATCCTTTACTTACATCAAATATTTGGTTATGGCCCATTTGAGAGGCGGGCTTGCTCTACTTCTTATGACACTGATGATTATGGTCTTGATGATAACTTCTACGCCCAAATTGTTGAATCGTTTTGGTATAAAAAGAATCCTAGTTACAGGTTTGGGACTGATGGTTTTAGGAATATCAATAACACCGTCCCATGATGAAGGATGTTATGCAGTTTCTGAAATTGTCACAACTAAGATATTCTTAACACAGAACAAATAGTACTAGCCTCTGGTCTTGTAAATACTAGGTACCAGATTGGTTCTGCGCTTGGACTTGCAGTAATTGTGACTATCACGTCAAATCAAACTATAGCTATAGAAAATTTTGATCTCACGAATGTAGCTGCATCAGGTACTGGCATTCACGTTGCGTTTTTAGTTGCTGTATTCGCCTAAATCGCAGCCACTGTTATATCTATTGTATAGCTCAGAATATATAAACCAACAAAATAACTTCAAACCTATC
>JAATVR010000391.1 GCA_014523665.1 Nitrososphaerales archaeon TH526 | reverse complement strand
TACTTTAACAACCATTATGGAGGCAAGGCCGTTATTAACGCATTAGAATTCAAAGAAATGTTGGGGATAAAGTTATCAGAAAAGGAAGCAAGCAAATTGGAAAATGCTAAATCATATTTAGGGAGGTTGAAGAATCCTTAATCAACGTCCATTCCAAATATTTCTACTACTTTTCAGCAGCAAGAAATGAAGATTTTGGGATTTTGATCTGTAATTAATTGTTCATCATTTACAATAAAAGATTTGGAATCTTGGCCATTTTCAAATTTGCCACCCAATTCTTTCAAATGGTCATGCAGTGAAAATGGGGCTACTTTAGTTAATCCCACAATAGATTCTTCATTATTTGTAAAGCTAGTTATTTCTCATCCTTAAGTATCGAATTTCCATCTTGATCTTTTGCTCGTAGTAGTCCTGCAGGTCCATGGCACACAGCACTAATAATTTTTTTATCAGAGTAAAAATCTTCAACCATTCATTTCATGTTTTTATCTAATGATAGATCCTATATCGGCCCCTGACCACCTGGCAGAAACAACGTATCATAGCCGCTTGCTGAAACCTGGCTTAAAACCATCGTATTTTTGAGACTTGCTTGGGCCGACTTATGTTTTTCAAAACGTTGTGTACATTCAGTCTGGTTCTCTTTCTGACTACTCTTTGGATCGACTGGAGGTTCTCCACCCTTAGAAGAAGCAATTGTTACGTCGTATCCATTGTCAATAAATTCGTAATATGGGCGAGTGAATTCTTCCAGCCAAAATCCAGTATTTTGTCCCGTATTCCCTAGATTAAGATAGGAGATCAAAGTACTGAATTCCTAGATTATCTCATAGAAATGTGTATTTGCATCTTGTTCTTCAGTGCTAAATGACCCGGTCTATAGTTATTCGGATGGAACAAAGGTCGAAGCAAATATAAAAAAATAGGTGCTCGTTGTAATCACACATTGACATGCAAAGGAAACTAACTAAACTCTCAGTGCTCTCTACATTGAGTATATTAGCAATAGCTGGGCTAGGTCAATCTAGTCTATCAACACAATTAGTTCAAGAGCAGAAGGCAATACAGGATAGTTCGATAGATCTTTCGACGATGACGGAAGAAAAGGTATTTCAACCAAATTCCAAGCCGTATAATCTCACATATGGAGAATGGACAGCAAGATGGTGGCAATGGGCTTATTCAATACCAAAAGGAGTGAATCCTGCCTATGATGATACGGGTAAATACTGTTCAGAGAATCAGCGAGGGCCTGTCTGGTTCTTTCCTGGAACTTATGGTAAATCAGTGATTAGGGAATGTACAATTCCTAATGGAAAAGCGATCCTTTTCCCAATACTTAATTCAGAATGTTCGTTTGCAGAATTTTCTGAACTCAAGACAGTCGAGGATTTGAGGATGTGTGCAAAAAAATATCAAGACCAGGTTACGCAGCTGCATGCCAATATTGATGGCCACGATATCCCTCAAATAGAATTAGAAAGGTACCGGATAAGATCGCCTCCATTTTACTTTATGTTACCTGAGAACAATATCTTGGGTTTTCCTGCAAATACAAAAACCCTTGCCGTATCTGATGGCAATTGGGTGTTTATAAAACCACTAAATCATGGCTATCATGAAATTAGTTTTAGAGGGGATGTAACTAGTACTGTTGATAATGCTACTGCAGAATCGTTCGCGTTTGCATCGGGATGGAATTACAGTACAACTTATCAGCTTGTAATCCAAATAATCAAAAACTGACCCAGACTAAGTACCTATCAGGCAGATTGTTGCAATGTTGGCTGTACTTGCAACACAGATCTAACCACTAGTGCCAATATTATCTCTAGTTTGACTGGAAAAAAACTAAGGAACGGATATCAATTGTCATTAGTAGTGCGGCACTGGTCAGCAAATACTATCGTGGGGCTAAAACCAATAACTGTAACAAATAAAGATGGATCAAACTGACAACAGTTCATTCTCTAGCTCTGCAGGTGTCTTCCCTCGATTAAAGTCATATTTTCGTAGCCTAAGAAAAATGAGGGGGAGGTAGGTTTCAGAACCCTGAACTAGCTATCCCAGAAGCAGATAATGCTTCATTGACTTCATTCATTATGGCTTCTACCAATGGGTTTGACTCGTCAGAATTTGAATCTGCATCTGTTTCTTGTTCTTCATTGGTTATTGCTTCATCATCTTGTTCGGTATTACTCTGTCCATTGTTGTCATCTGCCGAACTTGAAACGTCATCGGATGCTTCTTCTGTGGCTTCGTCATCGTGTTCATCGCTTGACGGAGTAATTGAGTTGCCGTCGCCATCACCACTACTATCACCACTACCATCGGTGGAACCAGATGATGAGCCGGTGGATCCACCATTGTTATCGTCGCCTGCATTGCCATCGTCGTCGGTATTGGGTGAGCTATTTGATGACGATTCGTCATTGCTACCGAATTTTTCTGGGGCTGGCGTTATCTGTGCAAGAGCTGATCTCGAACCATCTTCAGCTATGGTTAACAAGATCGTACTTAGTAACAGTAGAAGCCCGAATATTAATCCGCATTTAGGATATTGGACATGAATCATATTGTTCGCACGGTATGCTATGTTGACAAGTTTATTTTCTGTTGATTCGGATTTATCTTATAACTATTCTATAACTTTTTTATTTTATTTTGAATTTGTGCACTGATTTCAGATTCCATGTCTTGAATATTACAAAGTTCTTCTCTCAAGCTCCTTGCTTGCTGGAAATTATTATTGGCTTCCGCTATCTCTATGGCTCGCGCTTTACCGCCATATTTCAGATCAGAAAGACAACCTAATACGCTCTCAAGTATCTATCTCGTTAATTAGGGTATCTGATTCTCGAAGAATAGTCGATTCCTTCAGTTTAGAGTTTAGCTCATTAGTTCTGTCTTTGAGAATATTTTCAAACTCGATAGTATCAGCCACTTCTAATCGATTCTTGGTTCCACTTACTTGCTCTTGCTGTCGTCCATTATCCCGATTTAGAATTGATCTAACAATCCTTGTGGCCCATTCAAGAAATTCAATCTCGTCTCGACGATCCACTATATATAATGGATTGAGTTTTACGTTCGTAGCTATTTCAACTTCCTCTCTCAGTGATGAAATTCGTTCTTCTGTAATCTTTTGTAGTTCAATGAGTTTATGCATTAAGAATAACTAGTCAATTTGCGATATAATCAATGAGATACGAAGAGATCGGGGAGAGAGTGTAATAGTCGTGATGTTAGTGATACTGTAATACTCTAACGTAATTAAGACAATACTAATAGTCATACTTCGATACATTGAAAATAAAGGATCGGGGTGCCTCCGCTTCTTTAAATTGAATAAAGAACTGGGACTTGAAAGGTGTTCGAGTATCTGAATATTGGAGATAGACCAACCTTACCTGTATCTTGCTCGTCCGCGCTGTAATTAACTTCCACTCTTCTATGACTAGTACGAAAGTGCTGACAGACGCTAATTATTTACTTTCAATAGAAGATAGAAATGGAATTTATTTCTACATTTACATTAACACTTGAACAGATATATAATAGTCAACGATACATGCAGGCTGATTGGCGAAAGACACTATGATACCAAAAAACATAGTGGGAAAGGCAACCAATCAGCTCGGGATCTAGGCGTGACACAAACGCCTTACTTACAAATTAGCAACCAGTACGTAATAAATGACCTATCTTGTCTGGGCACGGGAGAGAGGGGTACTGACTGAATGACTGGCTAGGATGGACTAAATCAAGAGTCACTCATCAATTTTATCGATAACTTAGATGTTCAGCCTCAACATCATTGCCAGTCCTATCTTACCAAATGCATGATATTCCGATGTTTTTGATGGATGGATTTGAATAATACAAAAAATTATTGCAGAAAGATATCAGTGATGTCAAGTGTCTAATTCAATATTTCGTCCCAATTAATAAATCCGAGTTGACTGCTTGAACAATCAAAATGTTTAATCGATGGCTCGCACAGTCTATCAATTAATGAGTAACGCCCGAATCAATGGAGTAAACCCTCAGCAATGGGGTGGTTTATTAAATACTATAAAGAACCATCCCGATACTTCAGAAGCAAAATTTTTTGTCAAGACAGAATGGAAGTGTGAAGACGAAGATGACAGCGGAGGATTCTATGTTAGATCATCATGCAAAGATTTTCAGCTTGGGGGTCAAACAATTCAAAGAAATAAGAGTTATGCAATGGTCTTTGACTTTCCTCCACAGTTTTCAGGAGAAGGTAAAGGCCCTACTGTGTGCGAGGGATGCATGTCTAGTTTAGGTGCATGCATAACACAAACAATCGTGGCACATGCAACAGCTAGAAGCATAAATATAGATAGTATATCAATAGATATAGAAGGCAATATCGATCTTCAAGGCTTTACGGGTTTATCGACAGACACAAGACCTGGTGCACTAGGATTTAGATTGAATGTTAATATTAAGAGCACTACTGCTTCTAAAGAACAAATAAGTCAGTTATATGAAATTGGAAAGAGATTCTCTCCAGCATTTGATACATTGACAAATGGCACGTCTGTAATTGCTGTGAATACTTCACAGTGATTTTTCGGTTCTTTGATCCGTTATTTATTTGATCGAACTTACTACTAAAACCTTGGCGAAATAGGCATGCCACAATCCATTTGACTATGAAGCTAGTACAGTTTTTCTAAATTGTAAACATTGTGCAGGCAGCACTTTAGATTTACTAAAGGAACGCTGGGGGTTTTCCTTTGACTACGGGAAGCCTTATTTTTTACACCATTCAATATTATCATTATTAACAGATGATCCACTGACATGAATCCAGAACCCAAAGTTGAGAATTTAGATCAAAAAGTATGGATAGTAGATGGAGCTGAGAACATCCTGAATTTTTACATATCACGTACTGATCTTTTTAAGAAGAGTGTAGTCTGTTGCTATGATTATTACAGGCCAATAAGAATTAGAAAGACTCTGCCCATTTGGAAAAATAACTTGAAAGTAGACAAGAGAGGAATTAAGGTAAGATTTCTTACTGAAATAAGAAATGAAAACCTTCATTACTGTAAGAAAATACTTGAAGCGATAAAACATATAGAGATG
>JAATVR010000390.1 GCA_014523665.1 Nitrososphaerales archaeon TH526 | reverse complement strand
TAACATCTGATCCTAATCTACTTTGTAACGCTCGGTACTGAGATAATCCCTTTATGGCATTTGAATTTAAAAAGATTTTTTCACTCTGAGAAGTAAAGATCTTTAACAGCTCTATCTTTTCATCTATTACATCTGAAATGTTATAGTAAAGCTGGGGTTTAAAATCCTTCGTGAGTGGCATTTCATAAGATAAAACATTTGGAATAAACCTTGCTGCTTCAAACGTTGCTGATGCTACTGCTCTATGATCATGATGATTGTCGCCGCGCGGATGAGTATAGATGATATCTGGCCTTGTAATCCTTATCACTTGTTCAATATGATTTATGAGATTTACATTTGGAGACAGTTTTGTGTCTTCAAAATTGTCTATCCATGAAGCCTTCGCTCCAATAATTCGTGATGATTCCTTTTGTTCTATTTTCCTTTGTTCAGGATCGCCACATACTTCGCCTTGCGTAAGAGTGTACATGAAAACTGTGTGCCCGTATTTCGAGGCCCTTAGAAGCATTCCTCCGCAGCCGATCTCAATATCATCGGGGTGTGCACCGATTGCTAAAATATTCATGAGGTCCCATTTCACATATTTGTAGATAAACTATTCTGGAATTGAAGACAATACTTTTTCATAAAGACGATATCTGGTCCTGTTTTACCGTACATTCTATCCTTTCTAATATATCTCATAAAGGAGTAATAAAATTTTCATAATTTACCCGATTGTGAAAATTCGGCCGTGTAACGACAAATTCTAACACATTGATTTTTGCTGTTAAATTCTATACTCAAAATTTTGAATCTGTCATGTTAGATCTTGTTCCATACATTATGAGGGCTGCGGACTTTGCAATCCAGAATTAAATTATTTCTTCCAACTCTGGATCGTTAGGTCCAGTTTCGGGTGCCCCTGTATGCATCTTGTTACCGCTTTCATTATGTCTTCATTTCCAATTATTTCGTGAAATATCAGCCTGATCGTTAATCTTTCATCCTTTGCCAATCTCCTCCTTTTCATCTTTGAGAAAGTGACTAACCAATTCTCGGTTTCGTGAAGGATTCATATAAGGCCAGATCTGCTTGAGTAGTTCCTTTTCTTCCTTATTCAATTTACAATCGCCTCATCGATCGATATCTCGATTATATCCATCATTTGGCAGTTGATTTCGAAGCTAAATTTGACTCTACATATCAGCTATTAGGTTGAGCCACTGAATATGAGACTTAGAGCTCAACTGGGAGGACCAACATTACAAACAAAAAGAGAATAAGGTTACCAGCAAGTATGTAATTCTTTAATATCAAGGTGGGATATCATTATTCAATTTAACTTATGTGTCTCCAGACAAAATATTGGTACTCTTATTATTTAGCAGTATCACTTTTTCAATTAACCTGGTATCACTGAAATGGTGCGGTTAAGGCAACTCCCGGTTGTTGTTGCTGCTGTTGTTGTAAAGGTTGAGTTGATGAAATACAATTACCCATTGATGTGCTCATATCAGGTCCAACAAAGCATGTCGATACAGTGTTAGTACTACCGTCAACAGTTATAACGACTGGTACTGTCTGAAAAAGACAACCATTTTCAGAAGAGGATCCTAGTGAATTCACAGGAATATTGCCACTCATAAGATCCATACATGCGTGAATTGTTACCGTTGGACTGCTTGAAGGGCCTGGCAATGTACTAGGTGATGCTGTAGATGAAAGGGTCTCTGCTGGAGCTGAAGACAATCCAAATCCACCAGACAGATCAGGGAGTGCAGCCCCCGGAGAAAATCCATCTAGTCCATTAGAAGCAGGAGTAAGACCAGGAGCAAATGATTCTGAAGGTGGAAAAGTTGATAGTGGTACCTGTGGAAGTTCCAATTGGGGAGCAGAAATTGGTGGGAAAGTACCAGCCAATCCATTCGCCTGCGACCCCAAACCAGCAAGATCAAACGGACTGCTTGAAGGAACAGGACCGAAACCAAAAGCGCCTATCCCAGTGCCTTCAGGCAGTAAAGCTTGCCCGAATACTGGGGGAAAATATGTATTCGTTAGCGGGGTAGACAGTATTGTGGTTGCAGGTAGAATTAGCATAGCAATAATTATAGCTTGATGACTCAATTTGTTCACTGAAACGTATGGATACAAAAATGCACTTAAATTTTGTTCAGAAAATAACTTTAAATTAACGATAAACGGTCAAATAGTGAAATAGTTACTTACACATACTACATTGCGTGACTAGAGGGATATATTAGTTAATACATGTTGATATTGCGTTATCCTGCAATCTTTAGAGACCTTTTGCTGAAGAATACTTAAATTAAACTACTGTAGATACAGATATGATTTCGATATGGTACTACTAGGCAATTACCTGTTGCAAGTTCCTGGAGGAATTGAGTGGGTAATCATTATTGCAGTGATTATATTGTTATTTTTCGGTGTGAAAAAAATTCCTGAACTTGCTAGAAATATTGGAAAGGCATCTGCGGAATATAAGAAGGCTAGAATAGCAGCAGACAGAGAGATACAAAGTATAAAGGATGACGTATGTATGAATCCAGGTAGAGGAAAACTAGAGGACGTAGCAAATACATTGGGAATTGATTGTTCTAGCATGACAGATGAAGAGCTGAGGAAAGCAATCGATACAGAAATTAATAAGAAGAAAACAGTTTAAGGAAAGCAGCTATAAATCAACATAGGCCTGATATCTGGTCCTGAGCTAATTCAGGCAGTTGATGTTAGAAGTTCTACGAGAATATCAAGAAACATAAACAGCTTCGCGAACTAAGTAATTATGAGTTCGGGTTCTTTTGCATAGTTCTAGCGTGAGCTCGCCGACTTACTATTTAATTCAGAGCTCTTCCCTAAGTTTGCTCTGCCAATTAAAATAAGTAATAAAGTTAGATTTCGCTACCAAGTCGACCCCCTTGCTTTCGGAAATAGTGAAGAAATAACAATATATAGATGTCTTGGCCTTTTTTGAGACAGTATGGCAATTACAACTCCTCAATTACTGTGCTCTGGAGTAATTGGTACTGTTTTCTTCACTATCGTATTGCTATGCTATTTCTCGCAAGTCAGCTTTATTCTGGCCACTTCAAGAAGTTCAGATTT
>JAATVR010000389.1 GCA_014523665.1 Nitrososphaerales archaeon TH526 | reverse complement strand
GATCTCGTGTTATTATGACGAAGTTGTTTATTCACGATCATAGGTTTACTGAACGGTGAACAGATATGTAGCCATCCAAATTCAGAATGAGGCATCTTTTCATCCGTATCTATTAATGAGAATGATTGTTGTTGTTGTTGTTGTTGTAGTTATTCATGCGGCGGGAACAGCGATCACTTGGATTCCCTAAAGTAATTATCTAGGGTCAAGGGTTCTTTTTGAACAAGTTTCACGTCCAGCTTGTGAGTTTTACTTCTGCCTCTTTTCGAAAATGATTCCTCTTTCGTTTTCTCGTTATCAGCCTCATCATAGCTATCTTGAGCCATTCCCGTTGCACGTTTGACAGTTCTTAAGGTTTGATGGTCCGTTGTTCCTGTAAGATACACTGCATAAATGAACGCAGCTTCCTTCCCATCAGATTTTCTGATCACTCTTCCAATTCTTTGGATGGTTTGATTTATGTTCGAAGTATTTGCCAAAATTATCGCAACTCCTACCTCAGGAACGTCATAACCTATTTCTAAGGTATGAACTGATAGAAGGGGATAAAATTCAACTCCCCACTTTGATAATATTTCTTGCCTTTCATTTGCCTTGAGTTTGCTTTCAATTACGTATGATTGTATTCTCCTTTTGGATTGCAGTTCTTCCCTGAGCTTATGAACCGACTCCAATGTCTCGCTAAATACCATTATCCGCTGTTTCGGATGTTTTTTTGATATTATATCGGCCGCGGCTAATATCTTATTGTCAGCACAATTCAAAAGAGCTCTCCGCTTTCTCACATTCGCAAACCATGTTTTTGCCATAAATGCTGGAGGGCCTCCTCTTCGTAGTAACAAAGAGATGGATTGGGCGTCAAACCGATTAAGCTTGTTGGAGATGCTGGTTATGTTTGAAGAACAATCTTGATAGATCCTTCTTTCTGCCTCAGTTAAATTGACTTTAATAGGTAGTATCACTGGCCTTGCTAACCTGCCGTCTCTTACTGCCTCTTTTACTTGGTATTTTCTTACCGGTGGAAGGACACTTAGGATGGTATTAAAATTGGGATCATTTTCGTCTATTGTGGCTGTTAATCCCAAAATTGCCTTTCTGCGATCCTCTACGACCACATCAAAAATCTGGCTAAATGACTTTGCACTTTCCCCAATCAAATGAACTTCATCAAATATGATCATTTGAGAGTTGCGAAGGATATCTAAATTGTTATTGATACTCTGATACGTACTTATTGTTATCTCACGTACCTCTTTCTTTTCTCCGAAATATACTCCTATCTGTCTTCCAGATATGCCATATTTTATTAATCTCTTTACATTCTGTTCAATAAGAACGATTCGTGGAACCAAAAGAAGGATCTTAAATTGTAAAAAGGATTTGTTGTATGCTCTTTTATCAGAACCTTTTTGGATTGTAGATCTGATATTATTGGTCGTAGTGGAGGTAATGCTGTCGGTGCCAACTAGTTTATTTCGGTCTGGATCATCATCGCCGACATTGTGCTTAAAACTGGTATTAGTGCCAATATCTGATACGATCCCCGTCTTTGCTATCGCCGCGCGTCTTGCACACTCAAACGCAATTTCAGTTTTACCAGTACCAGTACTGTATACTATTGAGCCTCTAAAATCATTCCTTATCCATGCTTCTACGGCCTCCTCTTGATCTTTTTTCAGATTAAATGGAAATTTCAGATGTTCAATTGCGGGTGAGCCCTTGTCAGGTCTTTCATCTTCAGAAGCCTTTACTTTTGAATAGACATCTACCTTAATCATCCGCTTAACCATCTATCCTCATTGAAAAGGTCAAATTCAACAATATAGGAATATCTCCTCATATTTTTCAGCTATTTTTAGTTGAAGCCTAGAAGGGAATAAAAAGTAAACCTCACGTTTATGATGACTCTGCTCCCGATAAACGTACAAGCCATTTTCGTACAGCATATATTGAAATATATATTCTCTCATCCAAATGATATATCATACTTACAATGCCAATGGGTTTCTATACGAGACAAACTCATATCGCTTCCCAATTCAGACCACCAATGCGGCAAATTCAGTAATTAGTCGTTGCAGCAACTGATTGGTAAATGCTTGGGAATTTGAGAGTCTGTTTACGGAAGGAATTCAAACACTATCTTTGAAATTAAGAGATCAAAGTAATAATTAAGTCGAGCTATGGAGTAGGGTGCCTAGCCACTAAACACACTTTAGTACGAAACTACAGCTGTCACAGAAGTAAACCAATTCGTCGAATTTGGAGTGTAGTTCCATAACCTCATTACATCTGGGACATTCAATTTCTGTGTCCAGTTCAGATAACGTTGGTTCCTCTTCTTGCTGCTCTGGACTAGGCTCTTCTTTAGCTTCAAGCGTCTGCTTTCCAGGCATGGGTCTTTGGGAAGCGAGCCTAGTGCGAGCATGCTTAGACATAGTCATACTACGAAAATTTATTATTTATGTCCCAGCTGACTATGGGGGGACGGGGGAGCTAGCTAAACTGCAGTACCGTACACCATTGCCTCAGTCTAGCTGTTGTCAATATTGACAGCAAGTCAATTTTAGCTAATAACACGATGATGCTTATTTGATCAATGACAACTCAAAATATATTGAGTCTTTTATCCACGTAGTGTAAGAAAGTCTCTTATGGTAATTCTTTTGTTATTAGTGACCCGATTTTTCTACTTTTCATCTATGCTAAAGAAAAATAAGCATACACTCAAAATTATTGAGGTGAACAAACAGAATGGGCGTTGCATTTTTTGTAAACAACGTATCGTGAAAACTCGAATCGTTGTAAGTAGCGGACGTCCATGACACTAACAACACAAATGTTGTCAGATTAAACGCAACATAATATAGTCGTTCATCGAGCTGAATTCTGTTATTTGATGTAAGTGTATCTTCTTTCATCAAGAATCTGTTAAATAGTGAATTCGGAAGCTAATCTCGGTGTTGAATGAACAGTATTGAGCATCTTTAAACACCAGCTGAGCGCTGACAGAATGCCCATGAGGCAAATCTGCCTGAATGTTTGTGCAATCATAATTAAATTTCAATAGAAAATATCGTAGATAGATTAAGCTATTATGAGGTATTGTTG
>JAATVR010000388.1 GCA_014523665.1 Nitrososphaerales archaeon TH526 | reverse complement strand
TGAACCTTCATTAGAATTCCTAGAACCGATATAACCGCAATGATTATCTCCCCACACGAGGACAGGTTTGATTTCCTCGAAACACTCCTCGATATTACCATCACCGTCTGCATTTGAAAGAGGAGGAGGTATTTCGTAGGCAACATCGTATCTCGATAGTTGGAAGGAAACTCAGTCCCATTTGTTGCCCCAACCAAGCCTATGGGGTAGCGATTTCCATGTCAGTTGATTAAAATATAGTTCATCATCTTCACGGTTATACAAATTGTAAAAAATATCTACTATACACTCAATTGCATATCCAAGAGGAAATTCCCTTGCTATCATATTGGTGTTTAGAGTTGCGCCGCCCAGTATAAACTGATTTTACCATTTTTGAATTGTTGGTGCTGCTGTTGTTGTTGGCCTGCATAGCTGAACTGGTATCTAAATTAACTAAGGCGTCTCTTACGACTTCAGAAGCCAATGAATGTGCTATCAACCCTATATCAGTACGTGGACATTTTGCATCGCTCTGCCTCTCTGTAATGGCATCACCACATTCTGTTGTATAGTCCTTTGTCACATTTGTAAAAAAATTTATCGTCGCGCCTTAGGAGTGTAAAATCTATGCAGTCCACTCCACTCAAGTCTCAACATGTACCATGCCATGCCCCAAACAGTTCCTTCCCTAATTCCAAGCTTCTGAATAATCTCTCCACAATTTCTTCCATCCCTATCTCTCGGCAATTTCTTCTAAGTTGTCTAAAACTATTTCTCCTGGAGCCCCATTGTGGTTGAATAACTTCTCTAAATTACTTTGGTACCCTTCTTCCTTCAGTTTCTCACGTATAGGGTATGGATACCTACATGCATCGCTTCCGTACAATTTTTCCAACCTGCTTACAAGATCTGTTAATACGATATTTATTATGAATTCATTCATTCCTTGGTTATACTTTCTGGCCATATCTCGTATCCAAGACATTTGGTACTTCTTAAACCGTAGGCCGTTGACAGTTTCCAATTCTATCTCTTCTCTTGCCTCAAGCTTCCCCCAATTCATTTTCGTGCATAAGATCTCATGGTTAGCTAAAAAGGTTCCTATCGTGTTTCATGAAATTTGCGATTATCAGAGGGTTTATTCCTAGATTGTTACTGCTTGGTGTTTCATTTTTCTCTGACATTCTACTAAGGATATTGAATCCCTTCGAAGTGACTCATTTTCTCAAACATTGTGATGCCATTATGAAATCCGAGATAACAGATACAAAGTGTAACACCTTCAATTAAGTCGTTGAAGCTCTCGATTTTTCTTGCCAATAGGGTAAAGGGGTATCTATTGTTATAGAAATCATCCAGGAAGATCTAAAGACCTTCACAGGCTTTAAGAGAGTATTGGATTTCCATGAAATCCCGCTGAACTGCGCATTACACACTGTCCTCAGTTCAGTTATTGAAAGTAATCATATGCGTCCCATAATTCCCTCTCGAAAGGGTAGCTCGTGAGCGAGTTATTGGCTTTTACTACCTTGCGGCCGTGGTCATTTTACGTTCCAGGACAGCGATATTATAATTAGCTGATAATAAAGGAAAATCTTCTCGCTTATTATAAAGTAATTTTATTGATTACTGCTCATATAGTTCATACGCAAATTTAATTTTATCAGTGACCGCATTCCCAACTACAAATCCGGGTAAAGACATCCTGAATCATGCGCAATTGACCCGACTTTATGGGCAAAAGGAGCTGAAAGATGGGTGTTATCATCAATGCACTAGGTGTGCAGTACTATTCAGCTGTGAATATGACTATACTCGATATCAGGAGGGTTTAAGGAAACTATGTGGAAAGCCGTTTCAATATGGTAGGTGTAGGACTTGCAAGAGGAGCTAGACATTCACAAACAATAAAAAATGGACACTAGATGGCGACAAAGTACTGGCTAATCAGTGCTGCTATGAATGCTCTTGTAATCTGCGAAATAATGTCGTTTCAACACTTTGGCTAAATTGCTTATTTCACTTAAGTCATTGAATTCATTAGTTTTGTTAACCCGTATGCCTAAAGAGCCTAGCTCGTTCAACCACCATTCATTCTTATCGTGAAATTCGTGTTCAGTAGCCACTGGCTAATTTCACCAATACCCCTACAGGGTTCCAACTAATAAACATGAAAGTATGAATTAGATTGACACAGGCATGAATTCCATACTTCCTATCTAAGGCTGATGATTCGACATACCCCTAAATTAAAGGGGAATTAAAGTTAGAAAATAGCCTTAAATCTTCCCCTGATTTGGAATCGATGGATACATGAGCCTACTTACTATTCATTGATAATCTTGAAAAAGGCTAGAACTATAACTGGGTGGAAATACTAGGAGTTTGATCAATAATTCTTTTTTCTGTGCTCCGATCCTTTCACAACAATCGTCTGACTCTGTTCTTTCAAAAACTGACTCAAATAGTATGAACCACCGGTTCCCTTCCCCGTTGTCCCCGAAGACTTCCAACCACCAAATGACTGACAGCCTACCATTGCTCCAGTGGTAGCCCCAGAGGCTCTATTTATATATACCACTCCAGCTTGAATATCTTGAAGGAAGGCCTCAATTTCATGTTTGTTATTACTGTAAATGCCTGCTGTTAATCCGTACTCTGACTTATTACACTGTTGTACTGCCTTATCTAATTCAGAGTATTCCGCTATACATAGAATCGGAACAAATAGCTCCTCTTTCAATAGGCGATTGTCCTTTGATAAACCTTCAACAACCAAAGGCTCAACAAAAAAGCCATATTTTAGATCACCACCTATCTTGATTTTTCCCCCAACTAACACCTTTCCGTGACGACGAGCTAGTTTTGAGTATCCTTGATATTTGACATATGCGGCGGAATTGATAAGGGGACCCATAAAGGTTTTAGCATCGGTTGGATTTCCAACAGACAGTTCATTGGTCCTCTGGATCAACCTTTCGGTAAAAATTTGCTTAATGTTCTTGTGAACGTATACACGAGAAGATGCACTACATTTTTGACCAGAGTACCCAAACGCAGCTTGGATTGTACCTTCGACTGCGTCATCTACATCTGCATTTGCTGTGACTATTACCGGATTCTTTCCACCCATTTCTGCAATTACGATCCGAGATTTCATTTTGCTGGATTCATCTAATATCCTGTCACCCACGGCCTTAGAACCAGTGAATGCAATTCCTGCTACCATCCTGCTTTGGACGATGGCGTTTCCAACAGTGTTACCACTACCCGTTACGAAGTTCAGAGCCCCTCGAGGCAAGCCCGCTTGCATCATAATTTCGGTAAAGAGATAACCAACGATTGGGGTATCGCTGGCAGGCTTTAGGACCACCGCATTGCCTGTAACCAAGGCTCCGGTGCACATTCCGATTGTAAGGGCTGCAGGAAAATTAAAAGGTGAAATTACACCCCAGACTCCGTAAGGCTTCATCACACTCTTACTCCTTTCGCCTGGACGCGCACTTTTTGTGTCCACAATATAACCTTTGTTTAATTCCATCTCGGTGGAATAATATCTTATGAAGTCTATAGCCTCATCGATATCCGACATTGCTTCAAATCGGTTCTTTCCGCTTTCAAATGTTATCCAAGCTGTTAGCTCGAATTTCTTAGCAACAATTATTTCTGCAGCAGAAGCAAAGATCTTCAGACGCTTTTGATAGTCTGTTTTTCTCCAAATCTCGAATGTCTTGGATGCCGAAGTTATTGCGCTGTTTACCTGCTTCAAATTCCCCTTCGGGAAGTACCCTAGAACTATTCGAATATCCAAAGGGGACGTATGTTCAAATAAATTTACCGACCTAACATACTTGCCATCTATCAATAACGGATATTTTTTACCAAACTGGGATTTGATATGTTCGATCGCATCATTGTATTTCTTATGGAATCCCGACTCCTTATTCGACTTCAAGAACTTCCTGAAAGTATCTTCATTCTCAAATCTCATCAAATTGATTCTGGACAGAGAGGCATAAAAATCATGGAGAAGGACATAGTGAGCCGGATCCTGAACATCATCAAACAACACAACTACAAAACTACTCCATTTGGAATTACAAAACGTTACAATTGTGAAGTGGCACCGCAGCGATTCGAGTGGAATCATTAGTTCCACTAATATTTTGAATGATCCTGAGAATTTTTTGATTTGTAAAGAGTTTCAGTTCTCGTTCCTCATTTTAGTCCAAGTAATCTCTGACGCACAAAATGTAAGCAATTATATGTGAACATTGTCACTGCAGTCTTCGAATCCGTTAATATTCTATCAAGAAAATAATAAGTCCTATTTCACTATTTTTAGTCGTTGTCTATCTTGTCATTCAGAGTGCTCTCTTTTCTTTCTGCCCTTTTTGTGGCTCAGCTGAAAACAGTTTTCACTCTCCACAAAGAACAACTAGGTAGCGTTTAACGGATTATTAACGAAATCACCAAAGCGAATCAAGACTAGTTCATCAAACAAAATAGAAACTTTGCATGTTCCGAGAAGATGATTCGCAAGAAATAGGCGAAAAGTTGGCTTTTCTATGATGCTAGGAGATCGACAGTCTCTTGAGCTGATTCAATTGATTCGATCTAATGAATTCTGCAGAGTCTGCTTCAGAGCCAATGCTCTGAGAGTAGATAGACTGTCCTTTCAGTAAAATAAAAAATAATTAAATCCCTATGTAGTATTTTGTTACCGGCGCATCTTGCAACGTAGCAGCAATTACCCAATCTGATGATGGTGATTGGAATTGAGTGGATAATAATTATCGTTGTATTTGTCGTGGTATTCTTCGGAGTGAAGAAGATATCTCAATTTGCTAGATCATCTGGAAAAGCTTTTATGGAATTCCAGAAATCCAAAATAGATACAAATACCGAATTGGAACGTTTGAAAGATCAAGCAAAGGTCTCTTATAGATACAGAAAAATTGGAAACCATAGCTTACACAATGGGGATAGATTACAGTATCGAAAATAATAATTAGCTCAGACGCAATTAACAAGGAAGTCGGCAAAAAAAGTAAATAATGGAGTCTTACGTAAGAGTTGTCTAAAACTAACTGCAGCTCTATCCGAAGTAATAGCCAAGGTTCATTTCAAGAATTGATTCACATGACGATAGTTTTGATCCTCTAACTGGCTATTGCGATGACCTGAATTATGTTCTTGGCAAAGTACTAATATTCGATTTAACTTCTCCGTGAGGTTACGAAAGAATGTCGGTGTACCTAATATTTCAATCCAGTTCTCTGGTAGGTTGAATATGGTATTGTATATACATAATTGATTAATATTGTATCCTAGAGTAGGGGAAGAACAGGGGAGAAATCGGCGGAAAACAACAGATTGGGATGAAATCCTAGAAATCTGTTCCGTTTATTTTCCCATCGTTACTAATTCCTTTGACAATAAACGACGTTTTCTTGAATATTGTCACTCGTAACCATTTGAACATGAATGTGCATGTCAAAGGCATATGTATGACAAGGGGAGGTAAGGTAGAAGTCAATGTCATTTTTAGGAAATTTAATGTATTCGGAGGATAGTGTGCAGCTTTATCTTTATCTATTCAATTCGTGAGTTCAAATAATGGTTGCAAAAATCAAAATTAGCTGGTTCCCAGTTAATGTTTCAGTTTGGAGAACAAATGGTATCTGTCCTATCCTTCCTGATTACTAGAACAATCAGCAGCAGATTTTAGGATGCCCATCCTCTGTTCTTGTCTCAGTTAAGAAATTTGTTATTCTAAATCATGTTGTGATATTTGTGTTTTCAATATCAAGTCTTTCATTAGGAAGTTAACAAGAAAGCTTTCCAACTACTTAGGCCATGAACTCTACAAAAGTCTTAGAAGGCACTAATGAAAGGCGAGTCTAAATATAACCATAGAATCAGATCAAAGTAAGGAACAGCATGAATAGAATTATCTTAGCTTCTTCCCATCATTGCAGTAGTCAAATAGATTTATCTAATCATATAAGTTGTTAAAGCTTCATAACTAAATTTCGATAGTAATGAAAAGATTGAACTGTTACTTAGATCACCGGTTGCATTTACAAAACTAGATTTCACCTTGACAATTTTTTGAAAACAGTGCAACTATTTTGCTGCACCTATTGAACAGTTATTCCCTTTTGCAATTCAAAATATTTGGCGTCTGGAGATACATATGACCATAGTAGATTTGAGTTAGGCGACACGATAGATCAATGCCTCGTTTCTAAAGTTGGTATCGGGGAAAATATATATAAGTACCTAATGATATACCGAGGTTAGATGCCGACATCTACAAAAAAGAAAACTGCAGCTAGCTCGAAAAGTAAGAGCACAACTGCAAAAGCAACAAAGGCAGCAAAGAAAGGTAAGAAATCCAAAAGCAAGTAACATGTGTCAGAAAAGCTTTTTTTTTGGTACATGCAAGGAGTAGAGTATTCAACAGAATATGATACTCTTCTGCAATATTTTTTCGTCTAGTTTAGATCGGGCCAATTCTGATGATGCAAATGGGACTAGATTCTATTAATGTTTGCTAGTTAGCCCTAAATTACCTGGCAATAAGGTCCCTTTTGATTTGCTTTCGGTTTGAGTATGAGTGGTTTTAGTGAGAAAAATGTATTTAATCAAGTTGGACGTGATCCCCCAGTTCAGCTACCAATTTGAAGAATAGCTCATCGCTAATTTGTGATGTATGTCCTAAGAATAGGTTGCCATTATTGATTCAACTTTTGCCAATTGATGGCTATTAACCCAGAATTACCCCATTACCAAAGGTTACTGGAAAAATATTCCTCAAACAAATAACGTAACACAGTTTAGGATAAGAAGTTCTAGCGCTATTGTGTGCTTTGCAAGTAATCTGTCCCTAACTTAATTATGGAGACATTCAATCTATGACCGGTGTTAATGGAATCCTAGAATGCATTATCGAATGGATTAGTATATTTATGAAACCGTTTTGGATTTTCGATTAGCTTTGTCAGCAGATGTCGAATAGAAATAGTATAATCGATTCATCGAAGCTATTCTTGTTTCTTGCATTCACAGTTAAATGGTGACAAGCTTTTTTCTGTTCACGGATGAAACATTACCTAGTGGTTAGATTCATCCAAGGTTACTCTAAGTAAATCTACCGGGGGATCTAAAATGGGAAAAGTGGTGATAAATTGTTCATGATTCCCCCCAAAAACATGAGATACGCTTGTTGGTAACACACCACCTGATTAGCTGTTATCTTAGGATTTCAAACACATTCATCGTCTCATTCAAAATATCTGATGAGTAAGCAATTTATGCAATCGATATTAGATCAAGATCCTCCGCATACGTGTCTATGGGTTTAAGGCTAAAACACAGACGCATTGGCTAGTGGTTTCGAAGGAGGCGATATCAAATTGTATTCTTATTTCTGGTTAAACCAAAGTGCCATCAAGATTCTAATCCCGTAGTAATTCAATTCCAGAGGAGCAGTTGGTAATTGTTGGAGAATCGCATAAATAAAATGTTGGCCGATTAGAGTAAGCTATCAAGTTGTTACCGAGTGCTAAGCTAACAAATTTCTACATTCACTTAATCATTTGCTTTTGTAGTAAAGAGAAATCGATACATAGTATCTTGGTCAGCTAAGTTTTCATTGAGGAAAGCAAATGGAAACCGATTCGCAAGTAATCCTAAAATTTAGGTCCTAGTTCTGATTGTACCATCATTGGCTAACGGACAAGAATTAATTGATGGATTTGCAACTGCAGAAGGAACCTATCGATATGTGAATTATGCTGTGAGTGAAAAAAGCATACCTCAGAGTCATTTTCGCATTTTCGATAATCTAAATCTATCAAGTCTTGGTATGGGAACCTATTTGGGAGATGCCACAGACTACGAAGATGAGGCTATCGAAAATGCGACTTATGAATCCATCAAATCTGGAGCAATAAATGTTATTGATACTGCAATCAACTATCGAGCAATGAAATCGGAGAAATCCATTGGTAGGGCGTTGTCGCGGCTTATAATGGATCGTGTTATTTCAAGAGATCAGGTTTTTATTTCAACTAAGAATGGATACATAACTAATGACGGAGACTTCCAGTCAATAGGAATGATGGAATACATGCAGAAAATGTACATCACTCCTGGACTTATAAATCAGAACGATATAAGCAGTGGCTACAATGTACTGAATCCTACATACATTGAAAGATGCATTGATAGATCATTGTACAATATGAAGTTGAGCACAATTGATCTGGTCTATGTACATAATCCCTTTGAAAGTTGGTACCAGGATGTTACTAGGGAGGAATTCATGGAAATGCTCCGAAAGGTTTTTCAGGTTTATGAGAAGTATAGGTCGAGAAATAAAATACGTTACTACGGGATGGCTACTTGGACTTGCTTTAGAGTACCTAATGATAGCAATGAATATTTATCACTTGAAGAAGTTGTAAAGCTAGCGGAAAGTGTCAATGAAGGTGATTCAAATAATCATGGCTTTCGGTTTATACAACTGCCCTACAACCTAGCCTATAGTGAGCCTTTGCTCTTAAAAAACCAGAATGTAGGAAACGAAAAGAATCTATCAATTTTGGAAGCTGCATCAAAACTAAAGATCGGGGTTTTTACCAGCATTCCTCTTTTTCAAGGGAGGCTCCTTCGCGCCAATATTCCTAGCTACAGTGAAAATTTGACCGATCCAGTTGCAAAGCTAGTACAGGTGATACGTTCTACTCCTACGGTGATTGCTCCCTTAATAGGTCAGAAAAAGCCAGAACATGTCGAACAGAATCTCAAGATAGCTAACGTGCCGCCGATGTCGATAGAGGAGTTCAAGAGAGCGATAAGTATTCTCTTAGGTAGGTCATAGTTGTGGATCCGACTTATGCCACGTCTTCGTTTCGCAATGGCAACAATGAAGTTTATCTTATCAAGCTACAAATGGTGGTCAAGATGACGGCTTTACTAAGTGCGAGCTAAACTGTTAGCATATAATATCATGGTCACGGACTGTACCTCACGAGGTTAGTAGAGTGTATACCAAGATCGATGACAAGGCATATAGCCCGTAGTTATAAATCCTTTTTATTAATTCCACGAATAGATACTAACTATCTATCACATGGACTAGGTGGATCTAGTTGTATGGAATATTTACAGTAAACTATCTTGGACTTTGGATGAGCTGATAATGTTACTTTAAAGAATTGGTAATGCCTATGGACAATTGAAGGCGATTACACTCCTTCAGTTGGTTAGCAGACTGATGGGTCCAGAAAATATCCAATCAGGCCTCTCTTTAATGCATTGCACATAAAGACAATGCTTAATCTAACTCCTGTGTTTGAAGTTACATCTGCGAACAGTTGTATGAATATGTGACAGATATTCAAATGTACCTATAAATGAAAATTCAATCTCTTGACAGCGACCACTTACTAGAGATATGTCATAATGTTAGAACAAGGCTCTTGCTTGGGACAAGTATCCATTCTAACTCGTCCAACGCCCATGATTCTTAAGTAATTGATCTTTTTAGATAATTCTTTGGGTCGAAAACACAGGCAGACATCTAGGGTAGTTTGAATAATGGGAGTAATCTTCAATAGGAGAGGAGAATGCAAACCTACCTATCAAAAGATTTGAACAATAGGAGTGAGACTAATAGCGTCGATTATAGAATAATCAATCCTTCACAATGTATTTTTACCGGCTTTTTACTACATTATACTTGGTTCTTCCAGTGAATATTAGAATTGTCCCAGCACCTCCTACAAAGCTGGCCATCAATCTTCCATTTAGGCTTCGGATTGTACCTAAAGAACGACATTTTATTACCACATACCGCACAGTAGTTTATTCTTTTTTCGTATTCTTTGCTCTTGCTGGAATAACAGCGCTTACAGAGGATTAAGTTTGTGTCCATATTCCACTGCCATTTTGCTTTAAGATGCTCTGAACCAGAATCAAAGTCTGCGTCGCACATTCCACACTTTAGAGATACCTCTTTCTCATCTTCTGCCATTTGATGCCGGTTCTTACTTCCACTGCTTTCAGTATGCCCTGAATGTTCCATAGATTTAATGACGTGACAATCCCCGCAGAGCATACCTTGAATACCCCATTCATTTCGTGGCTTGTACCTGAATTTTATTAATTCTTTATTGCATACCGCACAATGCTCCTTAGCTTTGTTACGTGTCAGCAGAGGAAACCACATCACAATTCTCTAGAACAATCCGGTATCTAACTCTTGTTAATTGGATTCATCCAAGGTGATGAGCGCCATTCTATTGAAGTCGTAATTACCCCGGATGGCATTAGAGCTGAGCTACCTGAAAATTTTTGAAGCTTTGATACTCCTTGAATGCAGTTTGATTGTTGCCTCGAGGTCTGCATTGAAAACCTTGAGGTAGTTTCAAATCGTCAGGTCCTCTCATAGTCTTGCATGTAGTAAAAGATACATTTGATAAGGAGGGTTTGAATTTCACTTCTGGTTATGAACGGCAATTTAATTCTGTACCCGTCTGTGGTCCTTAAATGAAGATGAATCTTCCGTTCGAATCGGATTGAGCAATAATATTAAAAAATCTAATCCTCATTGGTTAATGCTTGTGCTCATGTGACGCGCCTCTGCCCGTTAGTGTTCCAGTATAGTCTCCTGTGATCTCCAACACATTTTCATCATTACTTATTTCTTTCAGTTTTTCTAAGTTCAATCGTTGATTAGTTACATAATGAGTCCCCTTATCGTAGATGGACGGTACCATTCCGGTACTCTGGTATATTTTATCTTTCATTAGATCGGAATCCGTCCCATCTTTTGTAAAGATTTCAACCATGTAGAATGGGGTATGCTCTGATTTTTCTTGCTCGCGAACAAGCAAATCATGGATAAGAAGTGGGTCTACTTTAGGCAAATACGTTTCATATAACGTTTGCAATCCGCGAAAAACGGATCTTATCTCTCTCAGTTCATATGATGACAAATTCTCAATATAATATTAGAGTAACTTGTTCTTATAATTTCTTAATTCTTGCCCACGAACTAGAGAACCGGGAAGATAGAATTACTTCTTCCATACTCATCAATTACGTCGATAACGAGTTGATCAAACCTCTTTTATGTCGTACCTCATCTCATGAGTCTACCTATATTTTTCATTTGACGATCAATTTCCAGGAAGGAGTACCGTTTCACTCTTTCCGAAGCTCCTTTGATATGTTTGCCAGCCTGTTGCCTTCGCATTGGATTACCAGCTTATCTACGATAATAGATATTACGAATGATAGATTTGATTAATCTGCAATTCTTTCATCAATATTTCGATGAATTATCACAACCCATTTCTCTGATGACTTGGATGCATATTAAGCTGAATAAGCATGATGAGATTATACGTCTAAAATTATAGTCCCACTCAATGTTTAGTATCCACTAGAAAACTTGGACTACTTTAGGAGAGGTATGACATTACAAATGGATGAGTACAACAATGAAATGTATGACGCGAGGTGAATATCAGGTCGAAGGTTTCACAACATGATATCGACTGCTAGTAATCTTCAACCAGATGGCTTTCTAACAAATCTCATCAACAAGCCAATGGAACACACAATGATCCCTACCAAAGTGACCGCTGAGCCATTTGTAGTCCAGTCAGGATTACTATACATGAAGGAAGAGGAAGGACCTAACAGAGCTCTACTTTGCGCGACGAAGACAAGGCCAAAGCCAATGAGGAGGGCGCCAATAAAAATAATTGAGATATCCAAATTCTTGGGTTTCGGCAAGAGTGAGATTATGAGACTATCCATAGTACCATTTAATTCTTTTAACTTTACTAAGTGGAGCTCCTGATGTAATCACAAGGATAAACGCATGACTGGACGGCTCTATCATCACAGATTTCCAAACCGATGTAAAGCAATCATGCTTTGAAACGAAAATATATTAGTTTCAGTGCGAAGTGCTTCCACATGGTAATGAATAAAAGATGACAAACGCTAATTCAAATTATGTCGTATCATGAACCTAGAAGGAGAATCGTCATTGCCGAGATTAGTTTAGTTCCCCTGGTAAAAGGTAAAGTAAGCATGAGTAATGAAATTGCTGTTGCATTTAAGGCTATTAAGAAGACAAAAGGTTTGAAAGTTACCCTTACTGGGATGGGAACACTAGTAGAGTCATCGAACTTGAAGAGTATTTTGAACGCTGTCGAGGCTGCGCATGAAGCAGTAAAAAAAGTCGGAGTATATCGCATCATATCTACAATTCGCATAGATCAAAGACTAGACAAGGCGCGTACATTGGAAGATAGAGTCCGAGTGGTGACAAGAAAATCAGATGAGCATTAACTTACATCCTATAATAATTACTCAATGAGGACAAGAATTGAACGACCGGTAGATTTCTACTGAAGTTCTAGTTTTTAAGACCTCGAATTACTGAAAAGAGAAAATAAAGTCGCTCTGAATTGAACAGCCATATCCAGGTATCCTGTGCATTTTGATAGCAGGCGCTATTCATTTGCTATTATGCTCTCTATATTTTCAACAAATAATTGGGTAGAATAACTATCACTAATCCCTTCTCTTCTCGCGTAGTGTTTAGCCCTTAACATAAAAAGTTGATATTCCCTCTCTAATCTCTGTTTCACACGTGAGAAGTGGATTCTGCTTTCATGAATTTTTGAGGCTTGAAGATAGGCAAAGGATGTCAATATAATTATCGCTGCGATTGCAGATGCAAGAGTCACGAAAGGGTTGTTGATACTACTCTGGTTGGTCAAACCCAGAGCTAGTGCATTCAGAATTGCCACGAACAATGCAGATGATATTATCACTATTTTCCAGATGTTGAATTTCGTTGAATTTGATTTGGCTTTATCTTGATACCAATACAAAGTTGGTATGAACCGTCTTTCTATATATTCCGAAAGCGTAGGTGATAGTGGAATATTACCATTATTAGTAGTGGGGCTCTCATAATAGTGAAAAGTTTCAGTCCCTCTAGTTTGAGATCCTTGCAACAATTTTTCCTGAGCTTGATTGCTCCTATCTTGTCGCTTCTTCAAATCAACTGCGATCTCCAATGGTATTTTCAAGTATTCGGCGACAAAATTGAGTCCCATATTTTATACTGCTCCTTCTCTTCTCCTTTACCTTTAACATTTGTTTGTTAATTAAAATCTCCAAAGTGCACAACAATAGCTATTCTAAAGCACGGTCGATACAATCCTTTGTCTCACATCTTGCCCATTGAAATTGTCGGTAGTATGAAGTGATTTATCCTATCTAGTTACTATTTGGTTCTAGAGCAATTGTTATGTCGAAGATTATTTGTTGCCTACATTATATGTTATATCATCTTATTAAATGAATTATTGAGTCTGTTATCTTCTCGCGAATCATAAGATGTGGACTGAACATGAATAGTGGTGCTGCTACTGCTTATTCTGGTAAGAATACGTTAATTAGGAAAGGCGGCATTACCCGATAACTAAATCTAAAGTGTATGCAACAACACATGAAGGTGTCTAGTCATGACACTGCAAATATTGCAATCATGATGAACCTGCAACTCGGTTTTTTTTCAACTAGCATGCATGCCGAATTCATTTGCAGATAAGTAATTAGGGAACTATGAAAAATTGTTACCAAATCGAAATGGCGGAATATACAAATATTATAACAGAAGTCATAACAAGTTCTTTTTTTTTGGATTTACTCTTTCGCGTCGAGTTTTAGGAATTGTGGTCTAACGTTGGACGTCTTCACACAAAATGGCCTAAACATACCTGCATTCAAAGAACTAAGAGGCTTGTCCAAAGGATATGAATATGCAGAATAATTTGACAAAAGATTCGATATTTTTAGTCTTAAAAGGGTATATAGCGAGATGTCAATGTGCAAGCACAAAATATTCTATGGCCAAACACGAGGACCGGACCCTGGCGTCACAACCCTTGCAAGACGAAAGGCTTTTCGTAAGTAAAGAAGACATAACCGAAGTCGACAGAAACTCCTACGCATCTCATACAAAAGTGGTTTGGGAGTCGATATCTGAGTTAGGTATTCTCGCAATGACAAGCGATGGTATCCCGTGCGGTAATGTGATATGTAAATACAAGGACAACATAGTTGTCATAGATTTCGGGAGATTCAGATTGCTTAATGAGTACATAATTCCAATTTCGAGAATAAAAGGGTATGATGGAAAGTACATCTACCTCAGCGTGTCAAACGAAACAAATCTTCAGCCTTATGTGTATTGATAGTGC
>JAATVR010000387.1 GCA_014523665.1 Nitrososphaerales archaeon TH526 | reverse complement strand
TTTAGAAAAAAATCCAGTTCTTTGATCAATATCAATCTGGGAAACAGGGAAAGAGTTATTGAAACATTGCTCAATAGATTATCTGCTTAAATCATACTTACAATACACAATAATTAGTCAAAATATTTTTTACTGCACACGATTGAATGTCGGGCTAGATTCTTTTTTTATGACCCAAGTATTAAGCTCTTTGTATCTCTGGCTTGAATTAATTTCTATTTGCATTGCATCAATGTATTTTGATACTATATTGGAAGTAGTAGATTCATCTTTTACTTCTACGATCTGCATCATTAGTGATTTATTAATCGTATTGTCCCCTAATAAAGGATTGCATTAGGTTACTTTAGATCTATATAAAACCTATATTGAAAGATGAAAAACGACTTTCCCAATGATTCTCACCGTAGCTGTTCTCAGCCAATGTGGATTCTAAAAGGATATGTCAGGAGACTGACTATTCTAGAAAAGTAACAAACAGATGATCTGAAGAGGATGCCCGTAGTAAGTTTTGAAACTGCTTCTCTCTCAGGAATTTTGGATTTGTCATAACAAACACTAATTTCATAATTGTCACAGTGATGTGAAAATTAAATGGAGCTTCTGTTACAACGATGGACAGTCCGTTACTCCAACAGTGGGCTTGATTATTTTATATCCCTAGCTACCTAACGAATATACAAACTTAACATAGTTTCTGTGATGTGTGCAATAGGTTAAGAATTGAATACTCACCCTGATACGTTGCTGGTCGAAGGCCCCCTCAAATGCTTCTGAATAAAACCACAAATTGATTATTGCATTTTAGCAAAATCCCAAGTAGAAAAGAATTTAGGATCAATTTCAATGATTACATGATTTCCTTTTTGTGCACTCTCCAATATCATTCTAGGTATCGGATGATCGAGTGTTCCAAGGTACTTCATATTTATTTTCTTTGCCTCCGGAACGATTCTTGTGGGATCCTCGATTATGGTCGCAGTACCTTTACCTTTTACTCCCTTGTATGGAAAGCTCTCATCATCTATCGAAAAATAGACACTATGTTTGTTTCGTAAATTCTTAATCTTCTTTGCTACCTTGGGTGTGATTATCAATAGTTTTTCTCCATCCTTATCATAGTTAAACCATACTGGCTGAATATTAGGATCCCCATCGTCATCGATAGTGCCGATTTGTAAATTTAGCTTGTTTTCGAGAAATGTATCGACCTCTACTTTGCTCATAGAAGGAGCTCCTACAATTGCACTAATGACTTTCATAAAAACTAATTTGGAATACATGCAAAAAAGGCTTACTATCCATGTCTAGACCCTCTTTCGTCATCGTATTGAACCTTGGATATAAATATCCGTATCCATTCTTTATTTCTCTTCTATTACTTCTGAGCAAATTCTCATATTCAATTGAGTTTGATGCACTCGACTTAGCCTTCTCGATACCTCCACAGTTTCTGCAGGCTTCGCCACCTTCGGCTTCGTTGAAGGCAGTTGTTACATCGCTGTCTTTATCACACATGAACTTGTCTACTCCTGCGTCGTCAGTTAATATGTTATCACCTATAACGTCTTGGTTGTCATTTTCGTGACCCCCTCATCTTTAACACTATTTCCTTTATCACTCCTTGTCTTGTTATCTATGCCGGGTACTACCTACCTTGGATGGCTGTTTCCAAGATTGGTATCGTCTCCCTCTCAGTTTTTTGTTACATTATCTCCTCCATTACCATCACAATTACCATTATCACCAATAATGAAATCACTTTCAACTCCACGATCGGTGGTGTCATTTCCACCATTACCTGAGCACTATCCAAGCGAGGATAAGACTGCGTCCACTTTATTATTTGGTCATAGGTAAGGGGTATCTATGGACATATGGATCAAATGAAGTAACACTATAGAAAGGAATTAATAATGACCAATAAAGAATAGCGATTATTACTTTGACTCTGGCTGCTTCATTAGTATTAGTATCGAGTATTAGCATTATAACAGTAGCATGCTATCTGGGCTCTTCAATTATCGATACTCCCTGGCTGAAGATAGCGACCGGGCAAACTGATAGTGAGGCGAATCGTTCATATTCTGGTATAGATTTTTCTACAAGGAGTCAACCGAGGACAACCTTCTCTGCAATAGGCCAAATAAGCTCTTTAGTGATCACCGTTCGTGAACCTGACTTTAACATCACGAATGCTTTTAAGGTCGTTCTGACAGGTGAATGGAATCTGAGTGTTAATAAGGGAAAGGTGACAAACTTTTCAGTAAACCTTCTTGCATCACCCATGGACGGTGGTAAGCCACACATACACCAAATACTTAATCTTAATGTATACGATGATGAAGAACCAATTGCTTTAACAGAAGACAACAATCTGTCCATAAATGGAACGGCTGATATCAAAATAAATGGTGTACTTGTCTGGGACAATGCGGATATATCAATATCGATTTCTAGGGGGAATACATTCAGTATCGATCCAAATGATATGGACACACAGAACCACTTTGGAGATCAACAAGTATTAGGTATTGTTACTCGTCTGATTTACTGACTACTAGAAATGAGATCTGAAATAAATATTGGATAAGGAGGTAATTAAAAAAGGCTGAAATATTTCGGAAGTTAGAACCATCACGGTATTGTAATGTAGTTGTGCCATTACCTATTGTCCAATCATGTGTTCATACTGTTACCGCATTGCTCATTATTCTTGTAACCACCGTACGCTTCTTCAAGCATTTAAATACAAAATCTTCTCTTGATTTTAAGCGAGTCCATAGTAGTCTTCATTTTTTTGTCAAAAGCTAATCGAAGGATATCGACAGTTAGAAAAAGTCCAGTTCTAGCTACTAATTTTAATCTGAATAGTCCCACCAAACTAATTCTAGACATCTGTATAAATATACCCCTAAAGTAGGTGATATGTTGTTTGCTGTCAATAGAATATCTACGATAGATGTGAAGAAATCTGGGATAACACTCATCACAACATTGTCTATCGCCATATTGATATCGATCATTCTGTATCTGTTTTTTGCCAAGTTGACTCCAGATAAATCATCAGTATTTATCGAAACAACATTTTTGGTCGCCCTATTTTCAAGTGTAGCGATATCACTAGTTACAGTCCTAAGGTTAGGATTCAGAACTAAAGAGGGTAAATATTATCTATCTCTTGTTATTGCTATGGCACTATGGGCATGCGCAGAATCGATTTGGACATACTTTGAACTTGCACTAGGAATTGACACGCCATATCCTTCAATCGCAGATTTTTTTTGGTTGTTAGGCTATGCATTCTTAAGCTACCACTACTATCATTCATTTCGGGTCTGGAAGCAAGCCAGAATCATTAGACTACGTTCTTTGTTTGTATCAGTAATTTCGACTAGTATCCTAATAGGACTTCTAATATATTTCTCACTCCAAAATGGCAATGAGGAAGGGTTTGATTTAACGACAACAATCGTTAGCAATTTGTATCTTGTAGGTAATGGAATTTTGCTAGTTCCAACGACCGTAATACTGTGGAGTTTAAGTCGGAGAGATATTCTATTACTGCATAGAATCTTGCTATCCCTATTTGTAATCATAAATATGTTGGGTGATATCGGGTTTGTATATCACGAGATGTTGGTGGATAAAACTACGTTTGTGAAGCAGGAGTGGATTTGGCCATTGGTATATACCATTTCTTATCTAGTGCTTATAGCAGGCCTTTTGTGGTATAATAGAATTTCAGTAAAGATAAATAATAATGTTCAAAACGCATTAAATAGCCAGTATCCATATCTCGAAAAACTATGGAACGAGACGGCTAATAGCTATGAACCTATTGTTTCAGTGTCTGAAAGCGAAAAGGGATTCATAGAACAGTTTACCAATCAGGAGATAATCAATCATAAAATAGAGAACGCCCTAAAAAGGGCACGTGAAGATATATTATTTTTGATTTCTACTGAAGAAATGTTTCTTAAAATAAGAACTGAAATCTATAAATTCATAAAAATATTCTCTGAACTTAACATCGATGTTAGAATACTTATCCCTGGATCAGACGCATTGCGAGACTTAACTTTTGAATTGGAAAAGCATTCTAAAGTCAGCTTCCGGCGCCTTTACAGGCCTTTAAGCGAAGATTCTGCGATATTTGTTATTGATTCAAATGCTATATTAGATCTGGAATTTAGAGAAGACAGAAATTTATCAAATGGTGGAAAGGAGCTGCTATTGTACTCTGAGAGAGAAGCACAAGTGCGGTCTCATATAGCCCTATTTGAAAATTGCTGGATGTTGCCTTTATTGCATGAGAAAATACCTAATCAATGAGATATAATAGATATAATAGAATGCATCAACTTCAACATAATAGTCGCAAAGTGACTGTATTTGCAAAATAACGTATTCAATGAGGGTTTAATTGATTACGATAATGTAATCGACTTATTTTACTCCTGGTTATTTTCCCGTTTACATTTTTTGATAACTAAATATACGATGAATGCCCATACTCAGCAAAAGGTCTTGGATATTGGTTGCGGAACAGGATTCCAATCCTTCTTGTACGCACATTGCGGATCATCCGTAGTTGGGATAGACATTTCAGATCTGATGATAAGGCAAGCTATGAACAAATGTAAAAAGCATTTAAACAGCAATAGCCTAATTCTGTTTCCTGAATGTTTTGACTTTGTTATTAGATACAATAGTCGAATAAATTCTCTAATAACTCAAAATTTGGTTCGCAAGAAAAATTCCACTCCTAGCTTTTTAATTTCAGATCTCTTTCATTTACCATTTTCGAATGAATATTTTTCCCATATCAATTGCTGTGGCAGCGTAATCAGTCTAGTTGAGGATAATCATTTGGCATTGAAAGAATTAACAAGGGTTTTAAGACCAGGTGGCACACTTTTCATCGACGTTGAATCAAAATGGAATATGGACCGATTTTGGACACTTTGCGATGTCTTGCTGAAAAATAGGTTAGGATACTGGTCATCATTTAAAGATGCTTACCAGCCATTCTTATCACTTCGACAAAATCTCTCAATTGATTACCCATATGGTGAGCGGGAAAATCCAATAGACATTAGAATAAAGCTTTTTACTAATAACAATCTGAAGAAAGAATTTTCTAGTTTAAATCTCAGAATTATAAAGCGGTGGACGATTCACTCCATAACTAACCTTATTCCCAGTCCAATTCTAGATACTAACCGGCCCAGCACACTTTTAAAGAATCTGTTTAAAATGCTATCAGTTATTGAGGAAAATATTCCGTTCTATCTTCCAGGATGTAATGCAGTATATTATTTGCAGAAAAATTAGTAAAGCGGACATATCTTGTTTAGGTAAGTTACAAATCCAAATGACAAAGAAGCTACACAATTAGAGAACAACATGTAAGCTCTTAGTTTGTCTACATATTTTGTGAGTTTGTCGTCCCAGTTCCAAACCAACCAGTCCATTTCACCGTTGGGTCGAGCAATGCAGCCATCTACCGATATTGGTACCTGTAGTTCTAATTTTCTCACCATGCTTATGTTATTTACCAGTTCGCTTTCACTCTCATGACTTGCTATCCTTCAACCAGTAACAAATAAAGCAAATTTAGTAACGGTAGGAATTTGCTTCAACTACGGCTTGGGGTATTCCTTTCTTTAGGTCATCAAGACTCATTACCGGGTGCAACTCTACCTTAGCATCCATTCCACTAAACAGCGGTTCAGCCAAGACCGGTATCTGGTCTGCACTTTGTATATCAACAATAAAAGCAGCCACCCTGTTGCCATCCGCTTCAAAGAAATATGTTGCTTCAGCTTTGACTTTGTTTATATACTCTTCAAGTTTTCTCAAGAAGTTTGGGTCTTGTACCATTTTATTTCCCGCCTCTGTGGGAATCTTTGCACGTATTAGGAATCTCATATTTCACAAGTAAAAATGTTCATATTTAAATTTTCAAAGTATTCATTGCAAAAAGGTTAGGATTGTTCGATGTAATGCACTACGCAGTACTATAATTGTTATTAGAAGGATTTGATTAGAGATACAGATTTGGCAAATACATATTCAATGAAGAATATGGTCAAACCAATCAAATAAATACCCTCTGATCTGACAAAAATGGAGCTCCGCATTAACAGTGTTCCTCTACACCTTTTTCTTGAGTGAAGGTTACGAATACTTTTGGACAGCTTAGAGTATCAAAAACTTTCTTCGGTTGTCCTGGAAATGAATCTTCTTATTCAATCGCAATAATGAAGTGGAAACTAGGATGACTGAGCTTCGATGGAACAAAACACTTGCAGCTTCATTAACATATATTCTTTGGAAAAATGTGCAATCACTACTCAGGTTTATGTGCAAAAACGTCATCAACCCAGTCAAAGAGGGCTCTTGACAACTGTGATGAGTAAGTTGGATCTTCAAACATAGTCTTCAAGCTGCTTAGCAATCTTCAAATATGGCCCCTTCAATATATGTATATGATACTAACCTACGCGATCAAAAGCGATACTTCAATTGGCGATAAGCATTACTGCGGTTCTAATGCAATCCTGTAATAAAGAATAAGAGTGTGGAAGTTGTCACAGCCAGGATTGAGAAATACTGAACAGACCGTATATCCAACTCAAATAACGGCTTTCTTATCCTATTCCCATAGATGGTAACACAGACTATTTCTGAATTAAATTTAAATTTGTCTTACCAGCTTAACAGTTTCCAGATCAAGATTGAGGACCTAACTGTTCCTTTAGTGACATCATATCTACCAAGTTCCAACGCTCTACAACTTTTGCATCACGAAAAGAAAAGACTGTCATGCCATTGACTTTGAATTGCTTATTGGTTGGCTGAAGATCCATAAATTCACCTTTGTGTGTGCCAGTGAGATAATATCTACCCGCAACCTTTTTTCCTTCAATAATAAAATCCTCAAATATGATTCTTATATCAGGAAATCCTTTCCAAAGGAGGTAAATGAACTGTTTAAAACCTTCCTTGTTGGCTGAAAGGTTTGGAGGGAAACCATAAATAGTCAAGGAATCATCATAAAAATCAAAGTAAGATAATTCCCTAATCTTCGGATCGTTAAACGTTTCGGCCAATTGTCGCACAACTTCTCTTAAAGGCTTAGTTGATGAAGACATTATTAAAGTAGAAGGTTGTTGCCTTTTATTATAAGTCTTTCCTACTCTGCCAACAACCAATTTTTGGTTTGCTTGCTTGCAAATCTATGTTTTGTTTTTTTCAGCGTCCATATCCAGAAGGGTTTGTTTGATACTCTATTAGAAAATTGAGCAGTTTGTGGTTGTTACACTTACTCATTGCTGACTGTAGATAATATTTTCTAGCATCCAAATGTCGGCACACAAAATCTAACTACTAACGAGTAAATAGCCTTTTAATCTCTTCTTTTTTTTGCCGTGATACATTCATAATGATTGCTCCACAAATTAGCCAAATGACGGAGAATTAATTACAAATTATTGGTAATCCTAGATTAGGATCTAGGTATTCTGTGCCCAAGCTTTGATTCAAAAAAATCTCTCTCTCATAAACCTATGGTACCACTCTAACTATTATTTGACGATTGCGGGACTGTTGATAACAACATTTGATTTTGTTATTGTCAATTCCCCGTTCTGTTGCGCATCAAATATTTCATCTGCTGATTTTAAGATTCTGATATCACTGGTATTATTCGTATTCCAATGCACATAGTTAATGTCAAAGAGGGGGCTATAATCAGGATCGCCTGGAACTGCTGTTGCAACTGACAACTGTGAACCCAGAGGTCCTCCTTCTTCTCCCGAAAAGCCATTAAGGAAGACGAATCCTTGCTGCCTGGCCGATTCAGAAGTGTTAGCCAAACTAGGTGCGTAATTTACCTTAAATCCCGTGGTGTTGGAGACTGAAGAAGCAACTTCTTGTGTCGAAGCATCGGTCGCTATAAAGTACGCTATTTTTCCATCTATAAATCCTGTTGAAACAGGTATGCTCACATTACTTGAAGTCAGGTTATCCATCGAATGCTCTTGCGCAAAGCTGTCCTGTTTTACACTTGTATTGATTGCGACCAAGCTAGTTACAATAATAACAAACAGCACTGGTGTTATTCCAAGAAATCCTTTTTTTAGATTCATCTCTTTATTTTCTTTTCCGTTATGCATGATTAGACGGAATATCCTAAATTGTGGTATATAGAGTTTCAGGTAAGATGAATAAGATGGCCACAGAGCAATGCCTC
>JAATVR010000386.1 GCA_014523665.1 Nitrososphaerales archaeon TH526 | reverse complement strand
AACTTTCCCGATCGGATTGATTTCCTTATTTCGCGCGCAACGATAGTGCACAAAAATATAGCTATACTGGTAAGTACAATGGCACCTGATGGAGCAACATTAGCTAAATAAGAAATAACAATTCCCCACACAACCGATGCAATAGCTATACCTACTGAAATCACCGCAGTCTTCTTAAAACCTTTTCCAAATAATATTGCAGTTATATTTGGTAGGACAATCAATGCAGATATCAAGAGTACTCCCACTAGTCTAATGGATGTAACTACAGTTATTGCAGCGAGCACTATGAAAACGTAGTTAGCAAATTTCACATTGATGCCACTAACTCCAGCTTGTTTCTCATCAAAAGTAATGTACATCAATCGCCTATACATTATTGCTATAACTGAAATAATCGTAATGCTGAGAAATACGATAGTGATAGTATCCTGCATACTAATCAGCAGAATGCTTCCAAACAGGAAGCTAAAAAGGTCTAACGAGAATCCGCCAGACAGACTTATCAGAACTATTCCAACAGCTAGTCCGGATGAAAGCAAAATTGCAACCGACGAATCTGGTGGAATCTTGATGGAATCCGTCATTTTCGTAATTCCCAATGCGGCAGTTAAAGTAAAGGCGTATGCAGTCCATATTGGATATAGATTAAGGAATAGCCCTATAGATAACCCACCAAAGGCAACGTGAGACATCGCATCCCCAAATAGTGAATGCTTTCTTAGTACTAAAAATAGGCCAATAATAGAACATATAGCAGCAACAGCAATGCCCGAGATTAAGGCACGTTGCATAAATCCGAATTCTAAAATTTCCAAAATGGCCATGTCACTAAAACTACTTTTTCCTAGGCAGATGGAACTTGCTGAGGATTGGATTTGGCATTGAATTGATGAAGCCTTAGATGAGCCTGCATTGCGGATTCATAATAAGTCTTGAGCATGTTTTCATCACCGAAAAAATCTTTCGCATCTCCATGAAAATGCATTTTTCTGTTGATGCATGCGACCTTATTGGCAAGCTTGCTTACGGCATCTAAATCATGCGAAGACAATATAATGGATATTTTTTCTTCTGCATTAAGTTTTCGAATTAGATCATAAAATTTATCTTGTGTCTCTTGATCTATGCCGCTTGTGGGCTCATCTAATATTAGTAGCTTAGGATTATGTACCATGGCCTTTGCGATTAGGACTCTCTGTTGTTGTCCACCGGATAGCTCATTGAACCTTTTATCCTTCTTATCCGTTAATCCCACTATCTGCATTGCTTTAAATACTTGATCCTTTGCATAACTTCGACTAATCTTCTCGATGGATCCCAGTAATCCGAATGAGACAATCTCCGCTATGTTTGCAGGAAAGCTTTGTTCAATTGATGCATGCTGAGGGACGTATCCCACTTCGCTTAACAGTGCTTTTCTATTTTTCATAATCTCCTTTCCAAAAAGTTTAACAGTACCTCTATAATCTGGTAGAATTCCGAGAATGCAACTAAAAAGAGTGGTTTTTCCTGCGCCGTTGGGACCTATTATCCCCAGCAGGTCTGCTTGCTCCATTCTAAAGGAAATATCATCTAAGGAGAGAACTGAGGAATCGTACCAATATGATAGGTGGTCTATTTCCACTATTGGATTAGCTGAAGTTATGCTGTGCATTCCAACCCTACTTTCAAATTGGAAATATTTTCCTTCATCTTGTCAAGATACCCTGTTCCTGAGTCCTTTTCTTCGTTCTCATTTCCTTCCAAAGGGCTCAATGCGAGTACCTTGCCATTTGGGATCTCTTGTGCAATCACCTCGGCAAATCTAGGGTCTACCAATTCCTCTGCATAAATAACTTTTAGCCCAAGATTATCGGCCAACCTTATAGTTTGCTCAATTCGCTGAGGTAGAATTTCTCCTTCTGGTGAAACTCCTTGGATACTATGTTGAATGAGACCATATCTATTGGCAAAGTAGCCGAATGCATCATGAAATGCAATAAAATCCTTCTTTTTACAGGTTTGAAGTTCGCTTCTTATTTCAGAATCTAGTGAATCTAACCCAGCAGTGAAGTTCCTCGCATTCGTTTGGTAGTATTGTTTGTTATTAGGGTCAATTGCTATTAACGCATTTTCAATTTGGTTTACCTGGCCCTTTGCAAGGACTGGATCAAGCCAAACATGAGGATTTCTTATTTTGCTATCTTGAGACAAATTCAATAGAGCGCTCGTATCAACCAAATTATCATTGTTGACCTTGCCGATCCAAGAATTCTCAAATCCCCGACCATTAAAAAATACTACATCTGCTTTTTCTGCCTCTAGTAGTTGTTGGATCGTAGGTTCATAGTCGTGTGGCTCCACACCGGTTGGAATGAGAGTAATCATATTTACCCTATCACCTCCTACTTGCTTCGCAAATTCATATATGGGAAAGAATGAGGCTACCACATTTATTTTTGATGATTGCTGAGTTATCGGTTCGGATAAATTGGAACTAGATATGACCGACGTCTTAGAGATATTATTCTCTGGGGCTACGTCATTCCCAGAGGCGTGTATTACTGAACCTTCCGGTGCTATAAAAAGGAAAACTGTGATAAGGATGATGTAAAAATAGATTGCCACGGATTAAAATGGCGCTAATAATAATATAAGTGTTATTAATAATTTTAACATTCTCGATTAAATACTATTATTAACTGATCCTCACAAAAAATCTGTTAATCTGATTATTGAAATTCATACCCTTCATATTAAATAACTATCAAAAAGAGTGCTGTTGAAAATATGACACCAAATTCATTTTTGGTTGAAGTTCGGCATATGCGTGTAAGTTTCGCATCTGAGGAGTGCGTCATCAATATCTCAAACTGCAGAGTATTGCCTGCTAAATCCGCGCATGCTTATTTTTCAAAATGCCTTTCATGACATATAATAAAATTGTGAGATAAAATATATGAGACACAATCAACGTTGTACTAGATATTTAAATTCCCGTTACCCAATCAAGCTCTCTTCGACGAGACATTCCCCTCTTTCTACATCGCTATCAATTGAACATTATCCATCTTTTTATTAGCTTGAAATTTCTTTGTCATGTCTCTCATAGGTTTCGCATCACCTCTCAACAAAAATATTTCCAGACATCTGTCTCTGTCAATTTTACTATGCAAATGAGTGGCTATCAGTTCATCGTAGGCATGCCGTAGATTGCTTATTTCATCATCAGAAGACTCGTTATGAATAACTAAAAGTATTGCGTGGATATATCCAATCAGATCCTGCCGTGATCTTTCTTCGGATATCATACCCCTGATGCCTGCTCTAACTATCTCTGATCGTCCACTAAATCCAAGTGATTTTTGTAATTTGTCCATTTCGTTCAGAATTTCGTCATTTAAGGAAATGCTAACAATTGTCATCCAATATTAATAATTATTAACTTTGCAAACAATAAATATATTTGCATTAATAATATCTGTATAAAAGTGAAATATAGAGAATTAGTATGGTGATAGATTGGCGAGAGGATTATGAATAGATGAAGAGGAATCTTCATTGTTGACAAGTTCTTGAGTAATTTATTTATCGGACAGCGCCACATTGCAAGATACTTCGCGCCCTAATGTTGCATGGATAATTTGATCGCCATCTGCCAACGGTACTGCATGCCAGAACGATCCATAAAAAAAGATAACATCGTGAAAACTTCATAGTATCCCATAAAACCAGCGTAAATCTCAGTTAGTCTGCACTCTCAATAAAGCTGCTATAACACTATCTCGCTCTATTGAAACGGGTTAATCCAAAACTATAGATATAGATTGACCTGTCGGTTT
>JAATVR010000385.1 GCA_014523665.1 Nitrososphaerales archaeon TH526 | reverse complement strand
GTCGCATCAATTTTTGGCAGTCAAGGGGCCAACGCTACATCGTTAATTGCAGCGAACTAAACCCCCTCTTTTTTTTCAACGAATGCGTTACTAGTTCAAAAGAAACAATGTGCTGAGCGGGTGTCGCTGGCGATATTATGCTGCTAGACGGATAATATTATTTTATTATGCGGATAACCTACGAATAAAATGGTTTGTGATCTATATCCACTTCAGCAAGGAGCATGAGGACATGGTAGCCCGCTGCAAAGAAATGTTAGAGTACAACAGGGTAGAGGTTGTTATCCATTCTAGACATGGCAAGTTGATTACCACATTGCATACAGTAGTGGAGAATGGAGTTAGCGTATAATTCGAACGATAGAATATCCTCCAAATGGGATACCTTGTATAGTTCGATCCTTAGTTTTGAGCCCATCATTTATGTCAAAAATGGTTCACACACCATTCGGCCCTATCATTTTTTCCTTTATTTATGCCTGTAAAGTTCGATATAGAGCCACGAAAAATGAGATGATAATTATAGAACAAATAACAAATCTGTTACTAGTTTTAGGCTGTCGTTGAAGTTTTGGCATTAAACAGTTTGCCATCAGATAGTTAATCAATTCTCTCGACCCACTGAGATCGCCACTCAGGTGGTTCGAATGGATATACAAAATAGAGTATTTCATGTGCGACTTTATCTTTCCGAAACTCCATGATGGCTACCCCATTCTTTTCAGGTAGGTCTATGGCATGGTTAAATGAATATTGTACTACTTCATTTACTGAGCGCGTTCCTTAATCTTGAACATGATTTACTTGCTCAGAATGCCAGTTATAGAACGGTAAACCCTTAAGGTGATCAAATTGCTTTCTATCTGTACTTTCTAACTGTGATTAGTACTTATTTAAGATTTTACCTAGATTCTGCAGAGTCATCTATCAATACTTCGGTACTTTGAGGCATAAAACCTCTACCTGAACTACTTCTACGTTTATCAACAAACTTTACAGCCCTATACAACAGTGGCAGAAGACAGTAAATCTAACTTCATAGCATAGCATTCCTTGGCTAATGAAAGGGCTTGCAGTTTACCCCTTCTATCGCCTTCCGATTCTGCTTTGGTCGCAGTGTACCATGACTCATTCATAATAGCAGTGATTCCTACCAGACATTTCTGATATTCTGCTGGCAACTGTTCATCGATGTATTTGGAAATGTTTTCCTTTGCCTGCTGCTTTAGAACAGTAATATCTCAGTGAATAGTAGGCTGTGAAATACTCAGAGTATTTGCTATTTCTCTTTCTGTAAGGCCTTTGCTGCTTAAGTCCAATACCTGGTCCCTACGCCATGCTATTTGTTGATGATTGACTTCACTTCTTGATTGATTCATTATTTGAATGTGATGTATATAATGTGATTCAATCTAACAAGTTTTTGGGTCTATCCCTATAGAAATCCTTACATATCATATCTTTGTTAGAACCTTGAAGCATAATGAAGGAAGGAACAGGCGATACTAAAAGGTGGATCTCATCTCTAACGTTGATCATTGCGGTATTAAGTGTGGTAGGGACTAACGCTCTGACCAGTCCTGCGAACGCGGCTATAGACGTACAGGCAAGGCAAAAGGCTGGTGCAGTTATGAATCTGATTGACCAGTCACTTGGTTATTACGCAAATGCTACAGGGAGTGCATATGTTGAACGACAGCATCTTCCTACTAGTCCTCCGGTGAGTGCTAATATGACTGGTCCGAACATGACTGCGTTGGCAAACGTGACTGGACAGCCGATAGTAAGCCAAGCAGATTATCAGATCGCTCAGGGACTAGCGGATAAAGCGTTAGTGACATTCGTGAAGACTGCACCTTTGACCAACACCAACACCAACGGCACACAAGCTATCCTCAGTGTATTATCTGGTCTTGTCAGTTTCAAAACAGTAGTAGACAACAAGGCTCCATACAATATTGTCGAGGATATTATGGCTAGCCCCATAGACAGAGACATGGAGAAAGCATTCCAGACATCATCATAAGCAAAGACAACCTTCATTTTTTTTGAAACTTACGCTCATCTAACTTTCTGCACAGGTTTAGTTGCTTCAGCGCCTTACAATTGTTCTATTTCTACCGCTGCTATCTGTTAGTGTAATCTCTGAACGTATGATAGTGGCACCTTGATTTATCAAATGTTCATCTACACTTCCATCTATCTCTGAATCATACTTGGAATATTCATCAAACTCTTTCTGTGATAAGGTAGGCCTCCTTTATCCTCTTGTATTATATCAGATGTAAGCCTGTTATTGTTGCCAATAGTTGATCTCAATGTTCTATCATTTGGGAGCGATTGAATACCTGTTAGATCGATAATACCGTGTTTGTCTTTACCTTTCTCCTGTTTGATGTATTTCTCTCTACGTCTGTTTATGGCGTTGCTTATATCGATGTTATATGATATTTTTGTTCTACTGTATGATAATATTAATACCTCAGAGACTTAAAAAATAATGAGTGTGGTAATCGGATTCACAAAATCCCAGGAAGGAGTACGAGAATGGCAGAAGTTAGGCCTGCCTTATCCCGATAATCTAGACGCCTTTAGATTGCCTCGTCAGTTCTGGAGTTAGCATTTATCTTTGGCGGTCTAATCTAATCATTAGATTATTGTATGGCTCACAGTGAGAAAATAATCTGCAAACCCTGTCAAGAGGAAGGGCGCAAAAGCCGAGTTTTCGAATACTCAAGGTTACCCCCCTTTAACGAATCCGGCGGCCACTATGATTATGAAGGCAACTGGGTGGACTATAAGGTAGATGTAGCGCCTTGGTATCAATGTGACCGGGGACATATTTAGCAGAAACTAGACTGATTTGATTAGTTATGCTTTGGCAGTAAATTAATTTGCTACTCAAATTTGAACTGCATATACCTGATATATTGCCGCATATGAATTAGTTTTTTCGATGTCCGATTGAATGTCCCTCGCATCGTAACAAACATTGCCAAATTTGTATTAGCGCTACTTGAAGATATTAGTCCATTTGTTCGGATTCAGGTCTGTCTCGTATTAATCTAGCTATTGATGATACAGGGTTTCAAGTATACCCTGAGTCGAAGGAGAAGAGTGGCGGAAGCGGTATACGGCCAAGGTACGAATAGGTTATAATTTCAAAGGGCAGTGAGAATGATGACTATTGCTCTTTTTTTACAAAGTTTACTTGAATTAATGACTGACAATCAAGAAGCAGTTGGTCCTTTGGCGGAGAAAAATGACTTATTGTCACTAAAAAGCATGCTGCATTTGATTGGCTAATAATAGATAAAATTTTTTAACCATCAACAAATTTCCTGATAGGCACCATCACTGTTGCGTCGATTTTTTTTCCCAAACCTATAAAAATAAAGGATATTCCTACCCCTAGAAGTATACCTCCTATTACATCCAACGGATAATGCGCCCCAACATATACTCGGGATATACATACGATGGCCGCTTCAAATGCCAGTAACAAAGAGATAATGCGTTGTTTCCTGGTGGTTCTAAATAAAGCCAAAACCACTGCGGCATTTGCTGATACTATCAAGGCATGACCTGATGGAAAAGCATACTCTGCATCGGCTGGAAGTATAACATCTTCTTTAGGTATTACAGGTCTGGGTCTTTGTACTATTTCTTTGGCCACTATTCCGAGAGGAATTAGAATAACCATACAAATCGCCATAATGACCGCTACCTTTCTTCCTGTAATTCCTCCTAATATGAACATGAGGATTATAGTAACTATCCAGAATACATCTCTCCCATATAGTGTCATCCATATCATGAATTGATTGAGAAATGGGCTGTGATTCATTCATCTTAAGAAATAAAGCATAGTCATACCCATCCAAATGTACGGGCACACCTATTCTAGGTGATATTAGAAAACACAGTAGGATAAAAACCGAAAGAATAAGTAAAGAGCGGTAAATGTATTTGCTCATAGATATATCATCGTCTTAATCTCAGATCGGAGTCTTGAGGACCTTCGATTTTTTTTAATATTGATATACTTAGAAGCCTTTTCGATATATTGCTGTACTTCATATCTGGGTGACATAATCGATTTGATCTTGGAATCGCTTGTCCTTTTTTCATATCGCAGCAAAAACAGTTATTACTACAGAAATTACCGTGGATTGTAGTCATATTATAGTATATCATAATAATACCCTCTAACCCTTACCCTTATAGGCCAATTCGATAGTTTCAGGCTCTCCAGAATGGTCTGGCGTTAGCCACGCCTTCTTCAACTATAAGGTAGAGATGGAGAGATTTCTTGAAGTGCAGAGAGGACCTGATCCAGATTCATACCTGAAGTACTCCAAACAATATAAGCCTGTTCAGGCCCTGTTCCCTTCTGTCCTCCACGAAGATCTGTAAACATGTGAGTACTATCGACAGTAAATCCCTTCGAAGTTAGAGTGGAAACGTATTGGTCTAGGTCTTTGGCTGGAACCATGAAAGTTCCGACAGTATCTGGGCTTCTAGCAGTAGTTGCATTTGTACCAGTCAGCGAATTCGCTTGATTAATTACATCGATTGTCCCATTCATAACAAAATTGGGATCGTTGTCGTTAACGTCAGCTTCAAGATAGTTAAACGTACCCGTATCGTTAAAGGTGATTGGCCTAGATGCAGTATTAAATGCGAAATCTCCACTCTCAAATCCGGCGTAAGCAGGTTCACCACCTGATAGGGTTATTGTATGATCATGATCCACGTCTCCGTTAAACCAGGTAACAGTAGTTCCGCTATTTACAACAGCATTCTGAGGAAGGTATGGCTGATTTGCAAGGGGTAACTGATCCTTTGGTTGGTTAGTTGATTCGTGCGCTTCATTTGGAATAAGTATAACAAGATTCTTTATGTTATCTCCTAGAATCATAGAATGAGTATCAAATACATTGGATCCAGCAATGTTTGGTAGTTCCACTCCTCCGACCAAGTTCTCAGTAGCGTATAACGGATATTGAATGAGTGAACTGACGCATAGCGATAGAGATAACGCGGAAACAACGGTAAGAATGGTTTTTATACTATCGAATTCACAGCCTGGTAACAAAATACGCTTAGCCATATCAGAGTCAAGAAAGTATCTCGAATATAAGGAATTATGAGATTTTACAAGGCGAAAATAACCCCCTTCATCATCTGTTACTAGTTTGTTAATATTAATTTCTCCCTTGTGATATCGCTTGCGATATTATGCGATTAAAGGCTTATGACGTTAACATAGTGCATTTAATGCAAGATAACTCGCAAACAATAAGTACCTCTAAGCATCTTTTGTTTATTCATGGCCTCAGAATTCGATGGATGGACTAAGATTTTTCTTGCGACATTCAAAGATTCTTCCTCTTGATGATGACTAATCCGTTCCTTTATTTTTCAAGCCCTCCAACTAAGTTGAAGAGAAAAATCATTGCGTGTAAGCTATCTTGCATATAAAAGAATCTGGCCTAGTCGATGATTTTAACAGGCCTCAAATCGTTCACCGATGCGGCGAAGATCTGCGTCTGTGAACTTAGGTTAACAAGCAATATCAGTCCATTCAAAAGCTCTTACGAAGTCCTGCTGTAACGAATACCGTCATTTGAGGTAT
>JAATVR010000384.1 GCA_014523665.1 Nitrososphaerales archaeon TH526 | reverse complement strand
TGACAATATATGATATTTGTTCGATATCAGTACCTTCATACGATTGAATTATTTGTCCTGTAGCAGGATTAATGGTTGAGATTTTATCGTGAACAACTCTTGCTTGCATTCCATATATTAATACGTGATTATGACTAATAACTTTCAGCCTTGATCCATATACCTGTGAATAATTATAGAATCAGCTCGACTAATAGCTATTAAATATATTATTTGTGCTATTTAGATGCAAGAATGTATAGATTGGAATCAATGAAACATGCAGACCATCCATCGATAACGACGAAGGTAGTGAACTTAGTTAGCGATATGATATGATGCTAAAATACGGTCCTACACAGGAGGTGATTACAGGTAAAAATTATCCACTTCACTCTCACTGCAGCTGGAGGAGGGGTTAGATGTATGTCATTAGCCGAGTCGAGAATGCAGCTTACAGCTTATATTGAATTGACAATAGATCCTACCCATGACACGATTTCACCAGCTCTTAGAAATTTGATATCTGTTTCATTAATTCTTACTTTTCTCTAGTAAGATCTTTTCAGCATCATTTTCTCCTTGCTTAATTAATTTCTGTATTGTAGTAAGTGAAAAATCAGCATCTTCAAAGATATAGCGGACATCCTCTTTTCTTTCAATTTTTGTTATCTCTTCAATTATTGCTCCACGATCGGTCGCTAGTTTGTGATATTCTTTTTCTATTTGAAAGAAAGCGTCTTTCATATTTTCATCCATATGAATATTATTTAGGAGGTCATGCATCTGTCGCATGACTGTTAAATATCTTGATACTATCTTTGACATATGGATATTATGATCGGTTTTATCGGTATGTATGATATCTCTTGCCCTATGCCAAATATCAAACATATTAGTTGGAAGTTCATTTTGAATTTTTGGAAATAAATTGATAATATAAACCCGTTTATGATTCTTTGGCGATGCATCTATAACCTCTCTCAGCGGAGTATTACTCAACAGACTTCCATCCCATAGATACAAACCATCCTTTTTTGTCCAAGCTAAGCCATAAAATGGAAATCCTGTGCAAGCAATGACATGACCAGCATCCAGTTCAATATGATCACTATCGAAAGTGACTGATTCACTCCTTTGGATATCTGTACACGTCATTATCAATCTTGGAGATACCCTTTTGGTCTCATTACCAGAAACAGAACCACTAGAAATGCTACTTCTATACTGTTTATTTATTTTGTCGAAATCTACAAATTTGGTTAAAGTATCCTCTAAAGGTTTAACATCGTATAAATGAGGTGGTATTCTGGTATAACTGGAAAAGATGGAATAGTAATTGAATAATGAAGCAGGATAGCTCCAGACAGGCTCAAATGCATTCTTGTTACCATATAAAGATACGAGCATTGAGGAAAAAATAGCTCTAACATTATCCGCAAAAAAAGAAGGGGTAATGCGTTCTGCTAGTGATAACCAAAATTGTTCAAGGGTTTTCGCTGAGGATTCATCTCTATTCCCTGCAATTATGGCCGCATTTACAGCCCCTATCGAAGTACCTGCAACAATATCAAATTCTATACCATGTCTTTCCAGAGTTTTATAAACACCACACTCGTAAGCGCCCAAGGACCCGCCCCCTTGCATCACCAAGACCGTCTCCTGTTTTGCTGTGGTTATATCCCTTATCTGCATCATATTATTCAATACTTTCAAGGTAGATAAAGTACCGCAATACAATACTTTATTAGAAGAAGCAAATCATTACAGATTTCAATTAATGCAACGAATGCAACTAGGGAGACCACGACGGCAACGATCGCAACAGCAGCAGCAGCAAAAACAGCAACGAGGACAAGCCATTTTTATTTCAGAATCAGAATCTCCGAATGCTCATTTAATTAGCAAATACATGGGCACGATGCAAACGGAAATTAATGTCAGTAAGGATTACAAAGGCCTTAACACATGGGTCTTGACTAAATTATCACGCTTTTATAATGGCAGACCTTTTGAACAAATGAAAAGAGACGACATCATCACCTACCTTGACAGTGTTAGAAAGAGCGACCAAGAGGATCCAATGCATAAATGGATAGGAACCTACAACATATATCTAGCGTGCATAACCAGATTTTTCAAATGGATTCACCATCCAACGGCAAGCCGGAAGGATCGATCGAAACCTAAAGTCGTTGAAAATATCCCCCGTCTGAAAAGGAGGGAACAATCCATTTACAAACCATCTGATTTATGGTCTACAGAAGACGATCTACTGTTCTTGAAATGGTGCCCTTCCAAAAGAGATCGATGCTATCATGCGGTTTCTAGAGATTTGTCCGCACGCCCGCATGAAATTTTAGGTTTGAGGATTAAGGATATTATATTTAAGAGTGTACAGAATAAGCAAT
>JAATVR010000383.1 GCA_014523665.1 Nitrososphaerales archaeon TH526 | reverse complement strand
TGAGACTACTATGGGATTGGGAGCCGTGAATCCTACATACTTTACCTTACAGGAGGTAGTGTTAACACTCCAGATATTCTTCTCGCTAATTGTCATAGGGGGAGGAAGATCAGGTATCAATATCTTGTCTGCGTAGGACCATAGGGCGCCAAGTAATTGCCCATTGATTTCTTCATAAAGACGAGCAATTCGTATTTTTCTCAGTGAAGGAGATAATAAAAGCCTAATTTGGTTTAATATGACGATCGAAGGTACCTGAAGTGCTTTTGAAATTATCAAGGGAGAGAGTCGAGTGTCTGAAATAACAAGATCTGGCCGACATGCAGCGATATTTCTGATTTCTGCGTTCAACTGTCTTGAAAAATTCGGGAATAGGTAAGGCAGACTTGCTATGCTTTTCTTTATCGAAAAGGCGCCCTCTGAAGTCCAAGAAAGCTCAAGCGGTGGAACCCTTTCACATCGAAATCCATTGTGTCTCAAGAAATCAGTCGCTTCCCCAAAGGAAGAAAAAAATACCTCGTATCCCAGTTTTTTAACCTGCTCTGCTAGCATCAACATTCTGCTGGCATGGCCTAGCCCCACTCCATAAGGCGAGATATAGATCCTTGACAATAATTCTGATTCAGTTCATGGGCAGCAAATATTTAGCTTTCAATTTTTGCAGATTCGATCTTAGATGAACACGCATCAATCAACTATTCAGGGCTTCGATCAGCTACTCGATAGATTTCGCCTCTGGGCTTGGACTCTCTGTATATAGAGCAACTAAATTTGTATATTTTAGCATCGTCATTCATCCACGTTTCCGGAGCCAACCCTGCCTTATAACACAAATTTCTTAGATATTCATCCACAGTCCAGTTGAATTCTACAGCAACTTGAGGTAGTAACAATGACGAATATCCATCCCAACTCAACATTAATCCATCTGCTCCGATGTTTATCATTTCTAGATAATCGATGGACTTAGCAACGGTGATTAATTTAGGATGATTCAGGACACTTACTTCAAAGATCACCCTATCAAGCTCTTCCTCTAAAATAGGGTTAAATCTCGGATCCTGTGTAGCGGCCGCAACAGCAGCTTCTTCTAATGATGAATAGAATTCACCCTTTGGCAGAGGGAAACCAACACAACCCCTCAAAATATTGTCACCATTCGAACAGTCATGAATAGATACAAAAACGCCTGCTTGCACTTTAGATTGAATAAAAGGTTGCAAGGTAGGACGTCTATCAGTAAATAGTCTTTCGACAGAGTCGCGCGCGGCCCTAACCAACAATTGACCTTCTTCGGGAGTGAAAAGTATCATCTATGGCAACGACTAGTGTCCAGACATGAATTCGATACTGCCGGAGGTCATCAAAGGAGTCTTTTCAATCGACCGAACCATTCTCTCCATATATGAGTTTCATCTCTTCAAACGTCAGTTTTTCTCCACCAGACATTTTCTTAAGAGCAGCTTCCTTAAGAATATTCCACCTATCTTGATTCTCCTTACTCCGTTTACTTTTTTCCTGAGAGGCAGCATATCTACTCTCTTTACCTTCGCCTCGTGGATATCTTCTGGCTCGTTGTTCTGAAGATGCTCTTGTTCGTTTGAATTGGATCGCATTAAGTTGAGTATCAACCATTTCTAGTTTCGCATCGGCTTCTCTTACATTCCTGATATTTTTGCGACGGTCTTCATACAAGCTCTCTCTAAGGTTTAGCAACTCGTCAAGCTCTGACTTTATTTTTCCGATGCCTTCACCTAGCTCGGATTTTTGCTCAAAGAGGTTGTTCATCTTGTTCTTTAGGACATCGTACTGGATGGAAATGGTTCTATACTTATCCTCTTTTTTGTGAATTGCTTTCAACGAGTATAGTTTGGTGGCAACTTCTTTTGATTTCAAAACCAGTCTACGTTCTTCATCCTTGGAAAGCTTCTTTGTCTGAATATCGCGTTCAATTTGATCGAGCTGATTATTCAAATTTACCAGATCATATCTATCTTTTCTTGAACGAGATGTTGACGCTTTTTCATCAAGCGATTTCATCTGTTCCCGTGCTGTCACGAGTGCACTTTTTAGTTCGGTAAACCTGCCAAATTCCGCGTCTTTTTGTTCGTTCACCACTTTTAGTTTAGCTCTCAATTCATCCAGATTGATGCGTTCAGCATCTATGAGTTTCTTAGTATCATCTATCTTCTTGTTGAGATTTTCAATGGTCTCTTCACCGGTCTTCTTCTCCTCAAGGAGGGTTTTCTTGAAATCTTGCAAGGTTCTCAGGTTGGAATCCGATGGGGGCTGCCTCGATGACGTCCCTTCTTCTCTATTCCTTGTCTGGGCAGTGGTAGTAGCTGCCGATTTTACAGAGCCACCGCTCTTATTGGTATGTTGGTCTCGCATCACGTCGCTTGACGATTGTAATATCACCAAAAATATATTTTTTCTGATCCCTTTGACTATTTAATTCTTGCCAACCGGGGGCATTTAGTTCCCTACATGTTTATATCAGATAACATTCAATAAAATTTGGAATAATGAATGGAAGATTTTGAGAAGAATTACCCCGACTTTGACTGGAAAAACCTTCCTGCGTACAAACATCCTCTAGGCAAGGATTGTCCATGTCCAAAGCATGAATATATCAGAGAACAAATTAACGTGGCAAAAAATCTAAACAGCTCTCCTAGAGATAAAGGGTATCAATCTAGGCAGAAAGCTCAGGTTACATTAAAGTTTTGTCCAGATCATTACGATGTTTACTTTAAAGAGGTTATTCCTTCCATGCCAATGAAATACAAGATCATGACTAAAATCGCATTAAAGATTGGAGCTGTTGTCATTCAAAAAATTCCATACATGATGTCTGACCAGTGTTTCTACTGTCGCTTTGGCTCGGGAGGTTTCGACAAAAAGACAGAGTTACCACCTATTTAACAGAACCTGTTCTAGTTGTTGCAGCAATCACTGAACGTGATGGATTTGTCATCTCCGTTCAGGATCTCAACAAATTCATAACCGTATTGGCCCTATTTGAGGTAAACCCTAAGGCCAAAATGTTTCTCAAGATAATGTAAAGATATGGAGATGGAGTGCCCGTTTCATTCTCATAGGCATTGATGAAAGTGTGGTGAATCGCGCGATATTTAGAACTGCATAAATCCATTGTGCTGGCCAAGAAGCTTGCTATATCCATACTTTTTGAAAAGACAGAATTATTCCTCATGATGAAACTCAAATCAGTTCTCACTAGCTGCCTTTGACTGTCTATCAGGTAGTTTTCCGCCTTGTTATCTAGAAAAACTAATTTGGCATTGTGAAGTCGGGCCGTAAGAATACCTGCTTTGCTTGCCAACGAAGGGTCACCCTCTTTTTCTAAAAGAGAATAGAGATTACCTCCTTCGATATATTCCTCTATTAAGACCTTCTTGCTAATATACAAGAGAGTTGGACTAAGAATTTTTAACTTCCTCAACATTTCTCTCATTGCCATGCTCTCATTATGCAATAGCGTCGAACCAAGCGGATGTGGGCAACTAGGGTGTAGCATTAGCACAGAAGTCATCACGTAGGCAAATACAAGGATGAAATCTCTAAAACCCTTAATTCTCTTGTTTGTTTTTATGACTGCTCTTCGACCTTCGTATTCGCCTCGACGAACATGTCTCTGCCAATTCACAAAATACAACTACCAACATATGATTGAAATGATAACTATAAGCTTTATACACAAGAAATATGCATTATGAACTGAGCTAGTGCACTCAGGATTATATAATGCGAGGGGCTTCTTTACCGAGCGAAACGCCAGTACATATGATCAGATCGTGCGATATGCCACAATTGGTAGAGATGGGCGTTGGAAAAAAAATATTCTGTGTAAGGTCCAAGGTAAAATCGTACTAGATCTCGCCTCCGGTACGGGAATTCTGAGCGAAATGATCAGAAACGGTACTGACGCATTAGAAGTATTGAGCTTGGATCTCTCATTAGACTATATCAAGATTTCCAAGGACAGGAGGAAGATTCAAACTGTGATAAACGCAAATGCAGAAATGTTGCCGTTTAGAAATAGAAGCTGTGACTGTATAGTATCTTCATACTTGGCAAAGTATGTGAATATTGACAATTTAGTAACTGAAATTAGTAGAGTCATAACCGCGAATGGGATTGTTGTCTTTCATGATTTCTCATACCCTAGAAACAAAGTCATTAGAACTCTCTGGAAAATTCATTTCAAGTTGTTGTGTCTATCCGGTCTGGCCATAACATCGTGGAGACTCGTCTTTTCAGAACTAGATCAGATGATTGAGAATTCAAAATGGTCAGAGGAGCTATTTACATCATTAAAAAGACATGGCTTTGTCGAAATTAGTTCCACATATTTCACATTTGGTACCTCGAAAATGGTTGTTGCCAAGAAGAATGGGTAAGGAAGACGTTAGTCGGCTGAACGAATGGTTCGTGCCAAAATTCGGTCCCGTTCAATTTAGAATAGCAATAGGAATTCTCTTTTTGCCATATACTGCGATGTGCATATCTTTTGTGTTACTAGGTTCTCTCCTTTCTCCTTCAGTCCATTGGGATAGGATAGTAGCTATCATTGTCATCTACTTTTTTGCTTTGGGAATTGGCGCACACTTTGCTGACAATATTGGTTCGAGGAAGAGGCCCTGGGGAAGAGAATTTAGCACGCACATTTCATGGATTATTCTGGCATCGTCTCTATCCGTCGCCTACTCAATAGGCATTTATTATATCATACATTTTGTGCCATTGCTTGCAGTCGTAGCAGTTGCAGAAGGCTTTTTTCTTTTTGCGTATAATTTCGAGAAATTTCAGGGGCGTTTCCACACTAACTTTTGGTTTGCGATAGCATGGGGATCTCTACCAGTCCTGGCAGGGTATATGATGCAGATCAATACAATTTCTCTAGAATCGATACTCGTGGCTACTGTTGCTGGTTTCATCAGTTATTTTGAAATTAGTCTTTCCAGACCCTACAAGGTCCTCAAAAGTAGCAATGGGCAATGTGCCTCCATTCACACATTAGAAAGGTATCTGAAAATCATTAGTCTCGGCACTCTAACTACTTCCATGTTAGCCCTAGCCTTTCGTACTGTTCTGGGATAAGAATCCTTTCAAAGCACACTTTTTTAGTTCTTCCTAGCTTATTCAAACGGGATTGAAGAGAAAAAGACTAGGCTCTAACATATACAATTTGTCAACATGGAAAAAAACGCTAGTTGAAATAGAGGTTGGGTTAGAGCGTAAAATTCCTCCACTACTATTGATTGTTCTCATACAAAATGGTGTTTTAGAAAGTGTGCTACAGGCACTTGTTAGAAATGAAATCGAGGTTATAATATTAGGTCAGAAAGATTCTGGCTCTGTGTTGTATCGCAAGATTTGTGTAAGAAACAAACTTGACGGGTTAGTCATCATGCATGCCAAATCAAAAATCAAAACTAATAACATACCAATTATGCTACTAGATAGGATAGTTGAAGGACAAAAGGGGATCGGCAGTCTAATCGAAACACTAAGAATCGAAACCTTTCGGCATATCAAGAAAATAGGATTCGATCGAAGGCAAAGGGCAGTATACAGAATTTACGATATTTACATTCGAAAACAACCGGCCATTACTATAAAAGAATACTTTCCGATAGATCTACCTCTGTGGAATTCATGAGTAAAATGAACTTTGATTCAAATAGGAGGTGTAACTGGTGTCAATAATTTTGAATGCGAAACAGTTTTACTCCTCCATCTATCATGGAGAGTAAATATCCTTCCGTTTCTCGGGGGATCCTACTTCGACCTGCCAATCTTTAGATTATTGAAAGAGCAAAGAAAGTCCCTCGAGTCTCGTCATTCGCTGATGGATGATCGAATTGGTCAACTACTTGTCAAGAAAAGATTTCGGTTATGGTGGCTAAAGATCCGGCTTTGTTGTTCTATGGTTAAGGCTTTTTTTACTTCCAGTCTATGATGACAACAGAATGCTTTAAGATTTATTCGCTTATCAAATTTGGGAGCGTAAGAACATTCATAGTCAACAAGTTCTTCGATTCTATTGAGGAGGTAAAATGACCCCATATCAGCAATAACACACAGACCCTTGCTCCCAGAGTTTTGCGCACACTGTAACAAGGAACTTAAGAGGCTTACGATTCGGTATGGTTTGTAGTGGATAGGAAATGAGGCATGTGAATCTTCGAGTTGCTCATTGGGTGCCCAAATCCTCTTGTCAAAGGTATTGCCATTCCCCTGATTATTGTCTGCCCTAGCAAACACTTGGTCAGGATTAGAACATGAATACGCTGTAACAGAATCCACTATTACAATAGGTCCATTTCTCAATTCTCCATCTAGGTCTAGTCCCATTCGCTTCAGCACATTTCTTATGTTACTAACAGTGTCGTAGTAGGATATTATCAAAATTATTTCATTTTCAGAACTATTTGAGTTATTTTCAAGGAGCACATTTCTGCAATATTTTGAGTACAATTGCCTAAATGTTCGGCGATTTGGGTAAACTAGCATATTATGTTCTCCATAGCCGGATACCAACAGCTCCTCAACCATAGCGTTAGGATCTGCTGTAAGAGCTATCCTTTTTTCACTATAGAATGCATCATCAAGAAATCCAAACAATGTGCTGGGATACCCTCATCGAACTAGCAGCTCAGCAAGGATTGCTCTTCACGCATATTTATTGGTTTATCGGCCTATCAATGGTAGCTCATGAATTTGACGTTCCTTTTTCAGATGATCTTAATCCTCTTTAGGCGCTCAACAAGTACGTTATCGTTAAATTCCTATTTGGAAGTCCAGATTTCATAATTATGTGATGACTGAAGAACTGAACCTATCTTTTCGTTGTGCGGAGTACAAAAAGCGACTAATAGTTCTTGGGAAAGATGGACCGGGTGGGATTCGAACCCACGACCTCGGCAATGCCAATGCCGTATCCTACCAGACTAGACGACCGGCCCTATCTAGAGTCACAATTCCCTCGATATTAATACGTTTGACAGCAGTTAACGATATTATATCGCACTTTATACTCTGTACTGGTTTAGGGTGGCGCCGGAACAATCTGTGGGAGCGGTAATAAAATACTGGTCACCGAATGGAGAAAGAGGATCGAACTCAGAGTTTTTACTATTGCGAAATAGGAGGGGTTTCTGGGGCTTCCCACAAGGCCATAAGGAAAAGGGAGAAACTGAACTTCAAACGTTAGTCAGGGAAGTAACGGAAGAAACAGGGATTAGATCTATTGACATTCAGTCCTATATCGGAAAAATTAGCTATTCCTTCTTCAGAGGTGATGGAATGAAGTCGGAAAAAGAAGTGATTTTTTATTTTGCAACTACTAATACAAAAGATGTTAGAATTTCAGATGAGCACGCCGGCTATAAATGGGTATCATATCTCGATGCATTATTGATGCTTGGTCATAGACAGCTTAAATCAATATTGTCGAGGGGACATCGAAAGGGCCTTTATTGAATTTAGGCATTGACCCCCTATCTGGTAGAATTTTTAGTAGGAATTTTAGTATATCGGAATAGATTTATATCAATGCTCTGATGGAATAAGGAGGAAAGTTTAGATCATGGTTAACGGTAAGCGAGTGGTACTGACTGCTGATAGGAGTCTTATGACCAATTATAGAGGCAATTTCCTTTATGGCTTTATCGCCTGCGGTCCTTATGAACTAGTTCCTGAATTTGTCTTCGATAAACTCTTCTGTCCCAGTGTTGAAACTGACAAGATAACAGGTGGAGTCAAGGTCGCTCAATGTGGATTGAGGAGAGTTGAGGCAGCTTTGCTCAAAGAGTACAGATCTGACGACATCTTCATAGGCCACCCCGAAATGCTTGAAAAATGTGTTGGGCCTGAAACTAAAGTAATTGGAATAAATGTAATGGATCCTCTAGGAATGGCCCCTGTAACTACGACGATGTCCCCCGAAAAACTTTCTTACGTTGCCATGAAATTTAAGAAATTGTGTGCCTCCATAATCCAACTCAAGAAGAAATATGGATTCAAGGTTGTCGTTGGAGGAAACGGTGCATGGGAATTAGCAAAACCTGACCGAATGAAAATTCACGGTATCGATACCGTAGTTATAGGCGAAGCGGATGAATTAGCACTGGATCTGTTTCATGATCTAGAATCCGGTGATGCACCTGAGTTACTACACACATTCGTTAGAAGAATTGAGAATATTCCAAGCATCCGCGGACCGACAATAAACTCTCTGATTGAAGCGATGAGAGGATGCGGCAGGGGGTGTGATTTTTGCGATGTAAACAAGCGATCAAAAAAAGATATTCCACTTGAAAGGTTACAGGAAGAGGCCAAGATTAACCTGAAATACGGTTTTGACTCGATATGGCTCCAATCTGATGAGATGCTCTTGTACGGATGTGATAACAAGGATTTTGTTCCCAATTCTGACGCAATAATCAACTTATGGTCTGGCCTGAAATCCGTGGGCGCGAACTTCATAGGCACAACGCACATGACTCTGTCAGCTGTAGCGAGCTCACCAGATCTCATCACAAAATTATCTCATATTAATGGAATGGAAAGTAGCGGCCGATGGCTTGCGACCAATCTAGGTGTCGAAACAGTTGCACCTAGAATGGTAAAGAAGCATCTTGGTGTTAAAACAAAGCCTTACCAGCCTGACGAATGGGGGGCAGTAGTGAGACAGGGCGTCAAGATTTTGAACCAAAACCATTGGTTTCCGGCATTGACTCTTATTATAGGATGGCCAGATGAAACCCCTGACGAGACTCAATACACCATAGATCTTATTGATGATTTTCGAGAAACTAGCATGCGTGGACTTGTCGCGCCATTGCTGTACCAAGATTTTTCAGAGAGGAATTCCATGCACTTTGGGAATCTCAATGAAGCACAGTTTGCGCTTTTTTGGAGATGCTGGCAGCACAACCTATGGGTAATAAACGACATTATTCCAATTATAATACGAAACAAGACTTACGGTCCCCTCATGAAAGTTTTCATGGCGACCCTGATAAAAGCTGGAACATGGGCGATAATGCGATATCTGAGAGGATTATCGAAGAATCTTTTTAACGGAAGACCACCAGAAGAAATTGTCTCAAAGTATTCAGGAAGAAAATCTGTTACTGCATCGCTCCCTCCAAAGCTTTAGCAAGCTGCATTTTACCACCTAGTTTAAGGTGGTTTGTGAATCGTTTGCGCTATACTCAAGGTAAGATTATTCTAATGGGCCAGGATGGAGTTTGCCCCCAAAATATTTCAGGTTTTTCCTGATTCGAGTGCTGCTATAGCTTCATCTGCTATTGTGGCCCTAGCAGGAGTCAATATAACAAAATAATTCTTATCAGCTCGTTCAACAGAACTCACTTGCTTGTATTTTTTTGTTGAAACATCAAATTCAAGCATCCCCGGATCCAATTTTCCTTTAGTATAGACCATCATTAAAAGTTCACCTGAAATAGGGCTTAAAGGAACTATGGAGAAAACATATCCTTTATACGAACTTACTGGCAGGATTTGTTTCATGTAAGGCGCTACTGATACCAAGTACATGAAAACTTCTTCAACGGAAGTAAATTCCTCGAATTCAAATTTCATGTCGTTGTTCTAGACATATCCAGATATAAAGGCTTTAGTGAAACTATCTATCTATCCATATGATTCGAATTTGACATCATAACTACCATCTTTTCTCTTCTGACGTTCGGTAACAAAACCCTTAGGTACCAAGTAATCGAGTGCGCCATCAACTGTACCCTGCCATCCACACACGTAGAAACATGTATTGTCTGGAGTTATTTTCTCACCTACTAATTCCTCCAATGGAGACTTGTCAGTTCCCGCTCTTGGCCTTAAGAACGATTCTACTCTACCTTTCTGCCCTCCCCATGTTCTATTGAACCATTCCTGCGGCCTGCTTATGCTAGCTCTATATCTGAAATTCCACTTATCTCCACCATTGTCGATACTTTCGTCTTCGAGTTGGGTCAATAGTTCTCTATAGCTCAGTTCGTCTACATAGCTGGCGCCGTGAAGCACGACGATCTCCCTCTTACTTTGCGCAGACTTTAGATGAAGTGAATAGGCTATAAAAGGGGCCAGCCCCGTCCCCCCACCAATTAATACCATCCTCCTCTCATCAGGTGTCCCATCTGGCTTCGATTGATTAATTGTGAAAATACCAGTGGGCTTCACCCAACTTATTTCATCTTCTTCTTTTATATTGAAGATTTCAGTCGTAAGCCTACCCGGTACGGGTTTTCTTACCCAGCGTATGAGCAGTTCAAAATGTTTTTTCTGCTCTGGTGGTGATGCTATCGAATACGCCCTGCGGATGACTTTTCCTTCTCGAGGTATGTGTGTTCCAATAGTAACGAACTGACCTGCCTTGAAATCAGGTATTTGACCATCAGTTGGAGTTATTCGTAAAATCAGTAGATCTTCCTTCAAGACCCTAAGATACGAAATTCTTCCTTTGTTATCAACTACCATGTATTTCTGGAGTTTAATTATTGTAAATAAACATTGTCCTAAGATTTACAAAGTGGAGAGGCCATCTTGATGATAGTTCACAACCTTAATGCCAAATTTGTATTTCGTGCTCGTTCTACATTAATATAGCTTACCTGTGTAATCACTCACTGTTATTGTTTTCATGTTGTGTGAAACTTTTAATCCTTGAGGTATTTGTCATTGACTAAGTTTGGCAGAGATAGCGTATCAGATATTTCTGCGGACATCGAAGAGCTTACAAATTTTATCAATGACCAAAGCTCCGAACAGAAGATACTCATTATCCAATTTAAATCTGCAATGAACAGATTCGCTTCAGAGAGATCATTGGACTCCTGCCTTGAAGCTCTGAATGTCTGCATGCAGCTTACAAACACTCGGCGACGTCTCCTAGAGTCTTACCAGCGATATTCAAGGCTGTTGGAAAAGGAGATAACAAGAATTAACAGGGAATCTATACAAAAGAAATAGCAAGAGATAATCCTAGAGCATCGGAATTCCAATATGCAGTTGTGGATCTTAACTAGGCGTAGCCTTTTCCTCGAGAAATTTTTTTAGATCCCCTGTGCTAATCCTTTCCTGCTCCATAGAATCTCTATATCTGACAGTTACAGTATCGTCCACCAGCGTCTGCTGGTCTATGGTAAATGCAAAGGGGGCTCCAATTTCTTCTAGCCGTCTGTAACGTCTACCAATCGAACCTGATTCATCGTAGACCGAATCGAAATCTCTT
>JAATVR010000382.1 GCA_014523665.1 Nitrososphaerales archaeon TH526 | reverse complement strand
CGGCTTGCTCTAACATATTTATTACGTGGTTTCTCAGGACTATCGCGTCTCCTATTGTTTTTATTGTCTTAATTACATTTCCCAGAGCAATAACAAGATAATCGAATTTCAGATTGTGACTTCTCCTACCAATAGGACTACTTTGTCTTCCTAGAGCATGACTAATGATTATGTCCTTATTTTGTAGATCTATTGCGTCAGCCTCATAAAATCTTGCTCTATTGCAGAATGCCCTTACTGGTGTTACTATATTTCTTGTTTCTATCATTCCCGAAGATACCTCCGGAAGCATTGGAGTGAAGAGAAAGAAATTGTCTCTACTTACGAGTGTTAGATCTACGCCGATGTCATTTTGAAACGCTTCTTGTAATTGCATCAAGACCTGTATACCTGCAAATCCCCCTCCTAGAATTAGTATTCTTTTTTGTTGAATGGGAATGTCTCCATGTACTAATTTAATATGCTTCTGGTATGAATCGATCCTAGAAAATGAAATATCGCACTTTGAACATCTGTATCTACTTCCAAACCTTATTGACAATAGTGATGAAACCACCCCCACTATGACTCCGTAAGCTAGATGTATTATGAGCCAGCCAATCATAATTGTAAAGAAATTCCTTGCGAGATATTCTGCAGCATATTCTACGTCCCCAACTGTGTTAAGGGTTCTAGCAATCTCATGTGTCAATACAGATTCATACACCGGAATAAAGAAGACAATATAAACGACACTACCAGCAAAGAGACCGTATAAAATACCGTTTGATAACTTGCTTATGATCAGGATATTAGTTTTGTAAAGGAATACACCTATCACAATGCCTATCGAGAGGGCAGTGATCATATGAATTGTTATTCCTGCAAGGATAGCAGATGAAGGAGGCGAGAAAACCCCCAGAAGATGTCCGAATGCTATCCATGTGATTTCATATGGAATCCCTGTTGGGGGATCCAAGATCATCTTTGCAAGTATCATGAATATTGCCCCCACTACCGAGCCTATTACAATATAAAATACCTCCCTTTTTAAGGAAAAGTCAACCCTTATTTCGGATATCCCTTTCATAGAGATTAAGTCATAGCGTATGTTAAATTCTTTTTTACCAAATTACAGGCAATCGTCATAAGATACGAGATTAGAGATGAATTAGGAAAGAAGGAGAGGCGGTTCTTAAAATAATTTCTGTCCTTGTTCCAAACTTGAAAAAGTATTACGACAGCAGATTGTTTCAGAAAGAGATTTGAATTCCATCTTGAATATGACTTGAATGTCAGGAGAAACAAATAGGCATATCAAAAGATATAAAAAACCATCAATATATATTCAGAAATTTATTGTTTATAAGTATGGTGGAAATGAGTCTTACTAATTTGCTTTTAAAAGTAAAAGACAAAAGACCAAATAATGATTTGAGACTGTTGGAACCTCTCTAAGAGGTCTAATTGTTTAGGTTGTAGACTTTTGGCTTTTGAGTTCTTGGACTTCTTTTTGTAATGCCCCGATTTCTAACATCAAATCTTGTAGAATATTAGGAAGTTGGACTAATCCTTTCTTTTTTAATTCGTGGTCTATCAATAGATGTTCTACCGGGTTATCTACTTCAGTTTGACAAGCTTGACATTTGCCCTGCATAACCTGTAATTGATTCATGGTTGCAAAGGACTAGCTAATATGTTATAAGTCATTCTGTTTACAATTCAGAACTGGCGTACTACAACTGGCAACCGTTTGCCACTGCATATCACGCAAGCAAGTTTGCCATAGAAGGATTCACAGAATCTCCAAGACAAGAACTTGCTGACTTTAACATAAATATCATATTGATCGAACCAGGAGCAATCAGTACTAATATTGTGAAGAATATTAAGACCGCTAAAGATTTTGATCCAAACAAGTTTCCATACGCCAAGATGGTGCAACAAGTCTTTCAGGGATTTGAGTCAATATCCGCTGCTTATTCGTCTCATCCTTCCAAAGTAGCTCAAACAATTCTAAATATCATAAATTCACCGAATCCAGAATTAAGAAATCCTGTAGGAAAAGATGCTGCCATGACGTTAGAATCAAGGAGAAATATGTCAGACAAGGAATTTCATGACTCGATCGAGAAACAGATTAATCTGGACAATATTACTTGGTTAGTTATCAGCATCAGCTTCCCAAATCTTCATTAGATGTGCATGATGTCATGGGGCATATCAATATAGTGGCAGCAGTTGTTCCGATTCGTTAAATATTACTAACACGAAATAAGATAAATGGCAGACAATTTGAAAAGAATGCCTATCCACTCCTGTGATATTTTAATTGTAGGTGGTGGCTCAGCCGGTCTTCGAGCTGCAATTGAAGCCCATGATGCCGGTG
>JAATVR010000381.1 GCA_014523665.1 Nitrososphaerales archaeon TH526 | reverse complement strand
TAGCGGATTTATCAAGACTATTGAATCAGGATCAAAGCATCTGTTGATCAAGAGGTTTACCTTTAGATATCCAGAGGAGAAATTGAAATTTGTCGGCGACGGATACCAGTTTGATCCAAAACGTGGTGTAGGAATAGCTGGGTATAGAGGAAGACATATTCTATTTCATGATAAATGTACGGGATGTCAGCTCTGTGCCATTGCATGCGAAGGTATAGCAGAAGCTATTGGAATGGTCAAAGTAGATGAACAGTGGAAGCAGAACAAGAAAGCCATCATGCCACAAATCGATTATGGAAAATGCGTCTTTTGTGGATTATGTGTTGATGCATGCCCATTTTATGCTTTGTACATGACAGATGACTATGAATTATCAGCCTTCACAAAGGAGCATTTGATATATACACCTGCCCAATTAGCGGTAAAACCAAGGTATGATGGAAAGGTGCAGATCAAGATAGATAGGGTGGGTGCTAATCATCGTCCTAACGAGTGAAATACAAAACTGACCATAATGAACCACATCGATGTTTGGAACTCACTTTACTACCAGGACTGGGCAATGCGCGTACATTACGGTATCTGATGCAACACTTCCCAAGAGAAGCCTCTTAAATCCAGACCTGCCGCGCGTGCCTATTACTATGAGGTCGACTTTAGCATCTTCAGAAAAGTTGACTATAACTCCTGAAACTTTCACTGAGCTCAGTATTATCTTTGTCCGAAAATTGACCAAACTTTCATCGCCTATAGCACTTTTGATTCTTTTAAACCATGGTTCGGATTCTATTTTTGCTTCACTCATGATTTTCTTAATTTGATCTGGCATTTTTTCATCAGGCATATCTGAATCAAAATCACTGTGGACTCGAGCAGATACCACATACAATGCTGTTAACTGAGAATTATATAATTCAGCAAAGTTAATCGCATAATCAACCGCATCAAATGACGGTTCCGAACCATCAATTGCGACTACAATATTCAAAAAATTTGGCTCGCTCAATCGAAGAACTTAATTGTTAACATGGACGTTTAAACCTTTATTTTGATTCCTTCTTTAGATGGATAGTTGACATATTATAAAAAAAGAATATGATATTCATTCATGGTGTAAATACCCCAATTTGACAGATGACTAAATAGGCAGCGGGAAGGAGTCTGACAAATGTATCTCGATATTCATCGATGCTTTTCTCATATAACCTGCCTACATATTTCTTATAAACAAATAATATGAGCTCATCAATATGAGCCTCACAAGAAAATCCACACTCCTAGCAATAGTGTCAGTTGCGTTCGTATGTACCGTGGTCATGAACACCACAGCTCCTGCTTTGGGCCTGACCAAATACTTCAATTGTACTACGCGGGCTGCCAACAAGCATGCCGATCTCACGTTGGAAGATGTAAACGAGTGCTATTATAAGATATTTGTAGGTGCGAGAGAATATTACCTGAATGAAACGTCGGTGTTGAATGCGCCGGCTCAGTAATATCTGCAATGTTCAAAAAATCGAACCAACTTACCATCGCGAATATTCTTGGAACACTCACACTTTTTCAAGGGAAAATTTTCATGTTCACAGGTCGGTACTAGAGCATAGTAGTTGATTGTCTTTCAATTTCATTTGCGTCAATATTTTGATGATGGATTAACGATTTTTGTTTTTCTGCGAAGTTAAATTTAATACCGAGTAAATGATTAACACATTTTGATAAACGTGGCGCCTGACGGGCGAACTGACCTATAATAGGGATGAAGATTACCGCCACGTAATTGATTAGGAGTTTGTTGACATAGAAGTATATTTTATCTGATTAAATTGAGGTTGTAAAATAGTTGAATTTTGATTGGTTATAATTTGTACGGCAAGTAATATTATATCAGAGTTATGGGTATTCTTGATAGTCCACTATGTCAGAGAGCATAATATTCAAAGACAGATCTAAGCTATCGCCTAGATATATTCCGACGGAGCTCCCTCATAGAGAAAAAGAGATAAACAGGTTAAGAGATGTCTTCAAGGAGTCGTACACAAACCCAGAAAAATTCCCTCTTTCTATAGTACAGCTGATTGGTCCTGCTGGACTTGGAAAAACATCTAGCGTTCTCAAGGCTTCCAAAATTATAGCCGAAGAATTTGCTAATCACGGGCATTCACTCAATGTAGCCTATGTAAATTTGAAGCTCCAGGGCGGTAACAAGTATGGTATTTACAGATTTTTATTAGAAAAATTTGCGCCTGATTTACCTTCACAGGGCCTCAGTGCGGAGGAAATGCTTAGATATCTTTTGCATCATCTTCATTTGAAGAAGAAGTATGGTCTAATCGTATTGGATGAAATTGACTATTTAATTAAGACTACGAAAGACACTGGAATAATCTACGATCTGACAAGACTTAATGAATTTGAACCTGACAGTTCATGTGATGTGAAAGGAGTAATATTCATTGCCAGAAGCAAAGAATTCCACGGCAAACTAGACCAAGCTGAAATAAGCACGCTTGGCCGATTTCCAATGGAATTTTTTCCATACACACTCGAACAAGTTACCGATATATTGGTCAAAAGATGCTCTGAAGCATTTAATGCCACGGCTATCGGATCTGACATGATCGATGAGATAGCAAAGATGACGATAATGCCTCACAACAATAGCGACATACGGTTTGCGCTAGATTTGCTTCTCTATTCGGGAAATCTTGCCGAGTCCCGAGCTGCTGACAGAATAACACTTGACCAAATACGGGAAGTATATGGCAGAATAAGGCCCTCTATGACTCCTGAAGACTTTAATGATCTATCGATGAATCAGACGTATACGCTCCTGGCCCTCGTTAGAACTTTGCGAATGAAAAAGAGACAATATGCAGAACTTAAGGAGATACGACTTTCTTCATTGGAACTAATGCAAGAATACAAATTGAAAAAGTTAGACATAGAAGACCATTTGCATGATCTTCATACTAGAAAAATTATTGAAGTGAACTCATTAAGGGATATAGGTATACCCTCTCAATCATTGGAAGAGCTTGAGTCTATGATTCAAAAGAAAGTAAAGATAACACGACGGCATTGATTGACTAAAAAAATATGAACGCTGTTGAGACCGTGGAAGTTGGATTAGGAAGTATAGGGAGAGTGAAGATATTGAAAGCCTTAACAGAGGAACCCAGAATGCTCACGATTTATGCATTGCAAAAAAAGACACGTCTGAAGAGAGAAGATATCAAGAGGAATCTCCGGGACCTCAAATCCATAGGTTGGGTAAATGAAAGCAGACTTGCCAACTCAGTCTACAGCCTAAATAGAGATAACGAGTATATTCACCATTTA
>JAATVR010000380.1 GCA_014523665.1 Nitrososphaerales archaeon TH526 | reverse complement strand
GCTTATTCAAATAGTCAGGAGTTCGTCGATTTTTGTAGACTCCAAGGTTCCTGTATACTTCCATCTAGTAAAGAGCCGAACAAGGTTGTCATCATTATCTATTAGAAGTGTTATGTATAATGTGTTATGACTGCGAACATGGCAGTTTTAGAGATCAACTAACCAATTAACCAATTAACCAATTAATCAAGATGTCATATAGTCACATCCTTGTCCTAATTTCCTAACAAACCATCGCCTGATAAGTCAATCCTGTCATATCTGCAACTTTGCTTTTACTTCTGTTGTCGCTATCATGCAGTTTCTCATATTGTTTTATATCCGAAGGTCCAAGATATGCAGTCCAACCTTTGTGACTTTTAACGACGTGTCGTTCATACGGGTCTGAAGATGTAAAGCGACCATTGCAATAATGACAGGAATATGGACCTTCAGGCGTGACGGTAGAAAGATCCTGTAGACCTACGTAATAGAATCCTCTCCTTCTGAATAGATAAGGCTTTCAATCCGCTAGTGTCCCACTCATAGATATCTAACATAGCTAATATTTTACCTAAGATGGTATCCTGGTTAACAACACATGTTTGTCATTCCTGTATCTCGAATCCTTTTCTATGCAATAACATTTAGTGAAAGACTTGTGATCCAGGACAGACAATTCTCTTGTGAAATTATCTTCTCAGGGTCTTGCTTCGTATACTATATTGAATGGCGTTTGTGTGGCACGCCTAAATTGCTTAAAGCCTCCGGCCATGACAACTTCGCGTATTTTTGTTTCTCCTGCTTGTGCTCCCAGAGCGGGGCCATTGCATGCCATTGAACCAGGAACACACGCCATTGCTGAAGCTGCATAGAATAACCTGCCCAAAGGATTGAAGTTGTCTTCGACTCTATCTTTGGCGAATGGTTCTACGAACATTACTGTTCCATCTTGCGTTAGTGATTTCAGTGCATGAGAAGCCGCACCTACAGGATCCCCCAAATCATGGAGACAATCGAAAAATGCAATAAGGTCATACTGTTTATTAGCATTAGAATAGAGGGGATAATCAGTGGCAGAGGAAATCTCAAAGCTGATTTGATCTCCACTCAGACCCTCCTCCTTTGCTAACTCTCTTGCCCTTTCTATGGAAGCAGGATGATTATCAAATCCAATGAACTTGGATTTAGGGTACGCCTTTGCCATGATAATGGTTGAAACACCATGTCCACATCCTATATCTGCAACGACTGTTTTTTCGTTCTTTAGTTTTTCTTCTATTCTACCGTTATCAAGCGATGGTATCCATGAGCTTACTAGATTTGCCTTATAGCCTGGTTTGAAAAACCTTTCCGTTCCTATAAAGAGATCAGGATCGTGTTCGCCCCATGAAAGACCTCTGCCTGTTCTAAATGCCTCAGTAATCTTTGAAGCATCCTTAAAGTACGACATCGTTCCTTGAAATGCGCCTATTGAATATACGAGGCTATTCTCATCTGCCAGAGCCATTGCATTTTCCTTAGGTAACCAATACATTTGGGTTTCAGCATTGTACATAACGTAACCACCTGCTGCTTGATTAGCTAACCATTCTCTTATGTTACGTTCTGAAGTCCCAGTCATATCAGCTAGTTCCTGCGAGGTAATTGATCTTCCTGCGTCTTTCATAGCTTTATATAATCCAAGTTTATCGCCGATATATACGAGAACTGCACTGTATGCACTACCTAGATCGGACAACATAACTTGCATAAAATTCTGAAGTTTCTTTTGATCGATATTGTTCTGACTCGAATTTGGATTATTCTCCATATTATTATGGCTGTACCTCTGTTTATAGAATTTTTCGTCGCTCCTAGACATCACAAGTTAATCACTGCGTTAAGGACAGCGGTTGAGAACAGAGAAGGTGCTTTAGACAAGGGAGCAACTTTACATGATGATCTTTTTGATGCATTTTGAATGTCTCTGTAGTTCTGGCATTAGAGGTCATCAAAGACTTTAACTCGTGTGTATGACTTACTGTTGACAATGTTTCCCTTCTTCTCGATATCTAACAATCGTGCTGACTCCTCACTTGGCGATACGGTAGATTGTCCCACACTAAATAATCTTCTCTTCGGTTAATCATTGTAGCATCGAGTTTTAAGAATTCTTCTCTAACAAGGCGGTAAGCCGATCGAGTTTGGCATCAATCATTCGAAGTAATGACAATAGATTATTACTTGGACAAACAGGATAACACGATTACAAATAGAATTATCAACTAAATAGTCTCGCGTTATCTAGCTAGGTGTTCGTCCTCGAATGTGGCAAGCAGTTTCAAATCACTCCTATTGTTTCAAAAGTCTTACATACTCTCTTAATGCACTAGCCTCTTCTCTATACGCCCTAATCGTATGAGTTGTACCCTGTGGACAAATAACGGTGACAGTTACTATGTTCACTTCTGCATCAGAGACAAGGACCGTAGGATAGACACTTTCTATTTTGCAATTCACCGAAAGCAATTTTTGAAGTTCCATTATGGGTTGGATCGTATCGTTCAAGGCCAGAATTGGTACAATATTTGATGAAGACGTATAAAAGTGTCACAATATCGGATCCTTGTGTTATTACTACTATCTTTGAGAATATTTCGGTAAACTTCTATGAGAAATTCTTTCATGTCGGATTTAACATGCATTCGAGAAGTAACATAATTTAGTATGCTTTCAATTTTACTGAGATCCGTTATTGCATGCTTTGGATATTGACAGGCCTCCTAATCTTCAGGATTAATATTGTGTGACAATTGTTATATCATAGGACATCGTTTAGTTAGTCAGGTAGTTAGATGGCACAGAGGCTAGAAACACTCGAAGTGGGAAATCATGTAATTGCAGTTTACGC
>JAATVR010000379.1 GCA_014523665.1 Nitrososphaerales archaeon TH526 | reverse complement strand
TGAAAAATCAAGGACGCTGCCGAACTTGACCTGTTTTTTGATCTTATATGCATATGGTCCAGCCAAAAAAATCCATGAGATATGTGTACCTTTAATTTGGATTGTTGATACTCTGTGCGGATATGCTCTTTTGCTGAGAAGCCCATTGTAGACCTTAGATTGCATTGCAGAAAAAGTATTTTTCATATATTATCAAACATTATTGCAAGTTTTTTTATTTTTCTATTTATCTCGACCTTAATGCTGTACATTCTACAAATTTATTTTATTTCATAGCTCCGGTTTGCGTTTAGCATCATGCAATTTCTATACTTCACAGTTAAATCTTCTGATAATTAAGTCCAGCCAAGGAGCGTCACCCCCAATAACACGAGGTGAGAACGCCTTGCCACTAGAGCCTTCTCAGCAATATCATGCACCTAAGTACAATTTCTGACCAGTTTGAGAATCGAAACGTGTTGACTTAGCAACAATTCTTTTGTGGTCTTTGTTTTAGCCAAGTAGACTCCTATTCCTATTGAAATTACAACCAGTATCAAAATTGATACTGCAACATTTTGACGACCAGACGATCATCTAATTAAGAAACATACTTGTGCGTGCAATTGGGTCAAGTATAGACAGGCCGCTAACAGGCACTTAGCAATTTGCTCCAGGAATAGATCTGATACAGATTTTGCATGAGAAAATGATTTCAATAATGTTTATAGCCCGTACTCTTTGACCAGCCGCCAAAGGCAATAAAAGCAAAGGCAAATCACTAGACGTCTTTGGAACTGACCAGCAGGTTATAGTGAAATACAAGCTCCCTTTTTTCGTCTTATGGCGAAACTTTATCAATAGTGAACAAAGATATCACAGGCTCGGCGACTTGGGACACTAGGTCAGATATATGAAATATTTCTGAAATGGCACTCTTGTGGTTACAGATTAAGAATGCAACCAAGGAATATGAAGTTCAATGGTATTCTGAGCGTAATTATTGCGCAACAAATTGATGCAGCTTCTTGATTACAGGAAACCCAACAAAGAATGAGTTAACATAGCACGTGTTTGGTAGAAAGAATGACAACGATAAACAGAAACAGATCTCAACTTGTTACCAGACAAACTTAATAACACTAAAAGAGTATCTTTTAGATTGCACCTTTTCTTTCTCCAGACGTGGTAGTAGAAGTAGATTTCCTCTCTTCCGACTTCCTGCTTGCCCTTGACCAGAACAGTATCCCTGTTAATACTACAAAGACTCCAGCTACTATGGCATACATGAATACTTGATCTGCCATAATTAATAATATGCACACTATAAGATAAAGTTGGTTTTAATTCTAGTAGCATCACGTGAAATTGAATTGTGGAATTGTAAGTGCAGTGCACTGCAATGCAAGCTTAATTCTGATATGTGAAGGAGATCCCGTTAAAATAGAATTATGGTTACGAAACTAGCTCGAAAATTTGGATATAGTATTCTGAGTTCCATAATTCTAGAATTTTCATCATTTTATTTCTCCCTTATAATTTCGTGTAACTGAGTCAGCTTTTAGGTGTTGGGTTATTTATTTTCATTGACAAATTCAATCTCAAATTTGATTGGTATCATTGTTAATCAACAAAACGGATCATTTTTCGAATCAGTCATTAACATAGTCACTCAATAAACACTATCCAGACAGCCTCTGATCTGCAGTTCTAATTCGACGTCATCCAGTTTATCCGTGATAAGATCTACATGAGCAATAATGGTTCGGATGAGATTATTTTCTAACTTGAAATCTCCGTCGCCAGTTATCATTCCCATGCAGCCGTATCTTTCTCTGCTAATATCTTTGTTGGTTTTATGCGTACAAGTACTGCACCATCAATACTATTCCTTCTGCCATATACTTCTGCGTTCTCCCTTCCCATATATCGCCTTGCTATTTTAGTAGCCCACTTGAACAGTTCACTTTGTTTGTAGTGATATATTTTTGCAGTATCATGTACAGTTACAAAGGAAAATTGTGGTATCTGATCATCTACACAAATACTTACTCTACTATCACGTCGAATATTTCTTGCTTTAAGTGAGCTGTCATATGTAGTAAAAATGATATCTCCTACTCTGTATCTATGTCTTGCTCGACCTTTTTTGGTCATCTAATACAAACCAAATTGGAATCACATGAGGACTTCCATCTTTTTTTGCTGTAGCAAGTTTTGCTGTAAAAGTACTTTTCATAAGGAACTTTTTAATTTCGCTTATAGTCATTTCTGTCATAAGAGTATTAACATTCAGCCTTCTAAAAAGTAATTCATACGTATTCATTTGGAGTCTAGCTACCGTATAAATCAGGTTCTCCTCGTGGTCACGAAGATGCTACAACATCCAACTCATCAGATAGATATATCAATCAGCCGCAAAAAGTAGATGTCTATGTTAGGGGATTTGATTTATGAGGCGAAGGGTAGGGTTGTAGGCCAAAGGATATTGGAAGTCGAACCAAGAATTAAAGTAGAGAATACGATCTTGCTAGATGGGCTAATTAATGGTACTGTGAATATTACTGACATTGGGACCTTTATTAATACTATCATAGATAATACTGTATATTACAGTCAAGGACACGGCTTTATGACTACACAAGACGGGAGAGAAATGGCAAAATGGACTGCTCAAGGAATACGAGAACTCATAGTCAAAGAAAATGGCAAAAGTTTGTCAGCATTTTACCTCACAGTCTCAAAACGAAAGCTTGCTTTTCTTAACAATAGTATGACTGTCTTTGAATCTGAAGTAGATAGTACTGGAAACATTTCAAACAAGGAATGGGAATGGAAATAAGAGATTAAGAGTATTAAGAGAGACCAATCAGTCATTTAGCTACAGAATCTTATAATCCACTGATGCAAGGTTAGATTGTGTTAGCCACTTGTTGCATAAGTGGGACATTCTCCTGTTCGCTTTTTTCAGAACTAATTTCCGGAATGCTACAGTCATTTGATATTGCAACTCGTGCGATTAGTACAATTAAGTAGATAGCATTATTATGGGGACAACAGGACTGACTAGAATGCTAGTTCGCTACATGATAAAGACTGAAGTAAATTGATATTTGATATATGGATTCAGTAAGCCCAGTCATGCATTGAACTTATTTTATTTAAATGAAGGATTAGATTTTGCCGAAGTTAGAAATAGAAGAAACTAACACAAAATCAGCTTGGCATCTTGCCTGTACGTCATATGAGTTGCGGACTGCATGAGTTACACCTTTTAGAAAATAAGTTAGATCTCCGGCCTCAACATCTGTCCATTGATTATGTATAAAGACCTGACCTTTATCCTTCAAGCACAACATTGCCTCCTCAGATACTGCATATTCGTGCATATCGCTCTCTTCCCCTGCTTGAAGCGTAAACATAGGATGTAACTTAGCATAATTAGACCAGGAGCAATAGACTTCAGTTATTCCTAGAATTGTATTCATTATACCATACGCAACATCACCTAACTTTTGTTTAGTATATCAATTCCAGGCATTTCATCACCTGCTAAGAATCTAAGAGTAGCGCCGCCACCAGTAGACACGTGGCTTACCTCTCCTTCTGAAACTCCTGCTCTTTTCATAGCTTCTAATGTGTCTCCACCACCTATGAGTGTCTTACTTCCGCGCCAATAAGCAAGTGCCATA
>JAATVR010000378.1 GCA_014523665.1 Nitrososphaerales archaeon TH526 | reverse complement strand
TTCTCAATTCCAGGCCAAGATGTCAGATTACCCTGAGAGTACGGTAGTATCTCCCCACCTTTTCAAAAAGATTGCAGTTCCAGGGATCTGTGTAGACTGAATCCGTAGCTATCATTCAGATTGTCGAGACAATTTGATCGAAATATAGTTTTATAGTTTGACAGCATTAGCATTGAGGCAATAATAATTATGCACGGTGGATGGTGGTTAGAAAATCCCGCGCTATCGATATCATTGTTTTGTATTGCATTTTATCTACTCTATAGAGCATTACGTACGAAAAAACAACATAGATCATCGGGAATGGCCATCACTGCATTAGTCTTGAACTTTTATTTAACCAGACATAGAAAACTGTACTATTTCGTTGCGATAGGTGCCTCATGGATAGCATTTGTTTCATGGGAAATCTATGAACTCGCAGCAGTAGCGACTGATTTTGGAGGTGGGTATATCCAGACTGAGCCAATGGATCTTGCAATTGATCTTTGGGTGGATTCATTAGGCGCTTTAGCAGTTTGTTTCCTGTATTGAGTTTAGTTATAAGTGACAGCTCGACAGAGATATCATACAACAATTCAGCTATTGTAGGTCGGTCTGATTATTATGGTTGTTCATCGGCTTCATCTGCCTTTGGAGTTTTAGGAGATACATCAAAAATGTTTGCAACCCCCACATGTTCATGATGCATGCTAGTGCTGTCATCGTGGTTTTCTGAGGCAGTAGAAAGTTTCTCTTCTGCCATACAATCATTGCATGTCCAATAATCGATTGATATAATGATCTAGGGTTCAAACCTCTGACAAGTATGAAAGTAATGACGGCAATTTGTGAAAACTATTTCTCTATGTGATATTAGACTAATTTGTCCCTCCATTTTTTTGGAGAAATACTGTCATACTGTCATACTGTCACAACCATGGAATAGGATACGAGTCATAACGAGCCTATAGTCAGAAAGAGTGGGAAAATAAAGTTCTGTATTGGCCTATTGATAGCTTTGAGCTAACTCCCGAATATGATTTGCTAGATGTTTTCATTTGGCAATGCAAAGCTTGCTGGCTGATACCTAAGATAGATTAGGATGAGTAACGGTCTATTGAGGTGTTATGCGTTAGTATCTTTTTAAATCGTATCCATCGTCGGTTGCTGGTTCTACCAACCTCTACTAGTATATTCGCAGCTTTCAAGTCCTCTGTCAACCCTTGGATTTTGCGCGTCATCCACTCAGGACTTTGCGGGAACCATTGAGCTCGATTAATATCTAGCTTTTTCTCATCGGAGTATTTCCTAAGATCTGAATATAGTTGCATCGGCTCTATTTGAATCTCAGTTTGATCGTAATGATAATTAAATACATAGTCAACGAGAAGTCCAGCAAGCGGGTTGTTCTGAACTACGTTGATGTTGTACGTTTTGATGCCAAGCTTCAAGAAATTCATTATCTTTGTTTCCAATTACTCTAGATATGGTCTCTCCCCAAATAACAAAGTCAGCAAGTCTGTGATTGGGTTTTATCTGTCTCTCGACCTCGTCGTATCTTTCCAAACATTTTACAAGGATATCAAAAATGTACGCAAGTGTATCAGGAACTGACTTTTTAGTCTCATCAATGAATTTGTTTTCAGCGATGAGTTTGCTCTCAGAATTCTCGTCAAATCCGTCTGGAATAGGTTCCATATCAATAATGAAAGCTCGGTTTAGGGCATCGGAGTTAGTAATTGGAATATTAATCCCTGTAATGCCCAGTGCTCGTTTTGCAGAGAATGTGCGCATTTCATCTGTAGTATATAATTCACGGACAGTTCCAGAATATCCTGTTACCCATGTACATATTTCATCCATCAAATCTGGATTAAGATGACTTTCATTATCAAAACAGGCAAAATATGAATTGTATATACTAACGCGTCTATCTTTTTCATCACGCGGAAGTCTTTCAACCAATGATTCAATTGGAGCTCTTGGGTCCACAATCTGTCGTATAGATCTTAGGAACAAGGTCTTTCCGCTTGCACGGGGCCCAGTAGGCAAAATTACAGGTAGAGAAATGTCTGGTATGAATAGATGTAGATCTCTGCAATGATTCGTTGGTATTCATGTTTAATGAAAAATTTGTTGACTAGATGTAGAATCCATCTTCGATTTCTGTCTGCTGGTGCAACTTCTGCAAATGGAAGTCGTGGTTGGACTTGTTCTCGATTTGGTTCTCCACTCAAAAAGAGATCGGATTTTTAGCTATCTCCCAGCCATCTTGTCTCTGTTCGTTACTCAGGTCATAATATATAGTGTCACCAATCTTTGCTATCCGATTATATTATGTTCTAGTGTCTGTTGTAAATGGTTCCAGTAGCCTCTTTGCATTTTTGATAGTAACCATGGTTATGACTTTATTTTTGGCTTCAGAGTCAAAATATAGTCTACTGAGGTACCTGTTAAATTCCTCAGAGCTCATCATGGTCATTTCGTTCAATAACAACGTAGAATGCTCCTGTCTGATCTCTGAACTGTTGTTTAATTTGAGATCTTGCTATGTATACTAGATGCTCAGCATCACTGACTTTATGTTTATCTCTCTCTTCTGAATAATCTTTGTAGATTTCAGTTAGCTGGACGTCAATGTCTCGAAGTTCTGTATCTGAGAACTGGTAACCTAGATATAATTCATTGCATTTTGAGATTATGGCTTTGTAAGTTTTGTCAAAATCTAATGGGTGGAACGTCACACCCGCATCCGGGCTTTCGATCTCAATTAAATGACGATTTCGTATCAGTCTGACCGTCATAGAATCTGAATAAGTTCCTCTATGCATTCTGATCTGGCCTATGCAAAAAAAGCATTCTGATCTCCGATTAACTTGACGATGAGTTTTCGTCCAATACTGATATACGGCTCTACTCCTACAGCTTCGAAAAGTCTTAAGACAGCTTGATGAGCTAGCAACCGCCTCAATTCTGGATGATGAATCTTTTCTAATGCTCCCATGACTTCTGGCTTAAGATCTGAAAGATGTATGAGATATTCTGGAGTTGGTTCTGCTACAGGAATAAAACGTCCAAGTCTTCTACAGAGGGACTGATATTTTCGTATTATTATAATTTGTCCGCTTTCGTCAGCGGCCGTCTGTTTAACAGATGCCAAATTGCATAGCAGTTCATCGATAATTTTCTCATACTGCCATTCTTCATCAGGTAATTGTAGAGGTTTAGCCTCACGTGGGTGAAGTTCAGTAGAATAAATGCTCACTATATTACTATTAATAGTAAATAACCAGATACCGTGAAAAGAATTGTTGATAGAAAGTTAGGTATTAACATTAATCCGCTACCACTCCTCTTTGCATTTTCGGCAGATGCACACCGGAAATGTAGACAAGTAATCCGCCTCCTCATCAAACATTTCAGTTCCTAGATTGGTACAACCAAGCATATCGCAGCATATAGGTTTATTAGAAAAATGTGTACTACGATGAGTATTGTCAGTCATGATTGAATTGGTCTAGCTGATTCATCTGATGTCTCAGAGGTGCAACTCTTGACATCAGATAGATTCGCAACATCTGGGGACCCGATTTTCTCTTCAGTTTGCCTTTCCCTCATAAGACGAAGAGTTTTGTGTATGTACAGTGAGGTGCGGCATGTGGGGCAGCAAATGACGTATTGATTAGTGCCAGTATAAAGCCACGAATGCCCGCATCTATTGCATGAAATTTCTAAAAAGATTTTTTGTTTAGTCGTCCTACTGTTTACTAGTAGTAGCTATGTCGCTATATTAAAACCTTCTCTCATTGTACCAAATCTATCGATAGATAGAAACTAAATCTTTAATATGAAGATACAAGTCAAAAGTTACCATTTGTGGGAATAATCTATCGATAGAAGTTACATATAAGTTGCATCATATTCTGGAGTTAACAGAATCCTATTTCTTCTTTAATGGCCTTGTCATCAATACCTCCCGTTTGAGGCGAGCTAGTTTTGGATTATATCGTATCATTTCAATGACCTGATCGAACCTTTGATTTTGTTCTTCTTGGACCGCTTCTAATTTCACTCTAAGATGATTTATTTCGGAATCTCTGTGTTGTTCTTTTGCCAGTGTCTCCGCATAGGCATCATAGGTCAGCACCATCTCACATTTCGTACAGAATCTGCTGCCTGGTTTATTCAGTTCTTTACAACCGGGACATCGAATTGACATTAGACCCAATGCTTGATTACCTTTTTTCTTAATAATTCCAGACGTTTCCAGTATAGAGTTGCATGATTCTGTATCAAAATAATGAAGATAGACTGAGGGCATCTTTGAATTCGTGCTCCATCCAGCGTGGTCCCTGAGTGTGGCCTCTCAATATCTGCGACTTGTGAGTCAGCGCTGAATGGCGGAATATATACAAATTCCAAGGCTTATCTAAAAGTCGACCAATCGCTTCTTTATCTTTGGTGGGAACTATTGGATCTTTGATTAAGTTGGGGAAATGGGTATTTCGATAATACGACTGATAATGTTTTAGCAATCCATCACGGGTTAGCGGTTGTCCGAAGTTATTTGTTCCAACTGAGACAAAAAGTTTAGAGTCTGGGTTATTGGCGAATGGGTGGTTGCCCAGCCACTCTTTCACGTATGGTATACATGTGATAAGAGGAAGAGTCCGAGATGTCGTTTTACCATGGACGTGAATCACAGCATATTGAATTCCGTCAGGTGAAATCTTGAAATTGATGTCTTTAATGCGGAGGCCGAGCAATTCGTGGGGTCTTGCTGATGTATCATGAACCATCGCATGCCAACATCGGTCACGAGCCATGTGACAATACTTGAGAAATATAATGTGGTCGTTGACTGTCCATATGTCTTCTGGTTTGTATGGAGACTTTTCTCTCCGAGGCAAGCCTTTTGCACCTACCATGCATGGAGGCGTAATTCTCTTTCTGTGATCCGGCTCGTCGGGATTATATAACCATCTAAAGAATTTCATAAACACCATTTGTCTTCCGTTATACGTTCCAACACTCTTATGAGTCGGGTCATTGGAGACCGGTTTTCGTAGACTATTAAGATAACTTAGAATGTCAGTTTTTGTCATTTCAGAAAAACATTTCTTGTGTTGAAAGAACCTAGACAGCAGACAGAGCTTTTTTATCTTATCACCTTTCGTAGATTCCTGGATATTAATTTCTGCTTCTTCAGCAGTGATGTAATCATGTATTATCTTCCCATTTGACCAGCTCGTATTTACAATTTCACTGTAGAGCTTTTTGATATAGTTTGGTTGGTTCTCTACGATAGATAGCTCACTGTGACTTTCGATATTTCCAGCATTAGTACTACTAGTGCTTCGGATTGACTCTACAGTCTTTAAATTGAGATTGTCTCTCACTCGACGGGTATACCCCCACTACATAGTCCCCCGACTATAATCGTTTTGGTGTCCACTGGATCAACCCACGACTGTAGCGCCGGGAGTGGGACTCGAACCCACGAGTTATGCTTGGGGTTTCCTGCGTATAGTTTATAGCTAAGTAATGTTCACCCATCACTATCATAATTGATTGCTGTAAAAAATGTGAATGCATACCCAATGGAACAAGTCAATCTTGAGTTACTAATAGACAGGATAACTTCTGGTTCAAAGCCATACTTTAGCAATGCATTAAAGAAGTTATCTTTTACTGGCAGGGAGAACTGTGCAACCATTTGTGAATACATTTCAGCTGAAATAACTGAAATGAATATCAAGCAATCCACTAAAGAGGGAAAGATAAAAGTGTTAATATGGCTATCGACTTTTCTGCAACACATGCCATTTCACAAAATGGCAAAACAAAACATATTGTCGTATCTAGATAGCCTAAGACGACCACTGTTTGAAGATCCCAATCAGAAGTGGGTTGGTTCATACAATTCAAGAAAGATGATACTCAACAAGTTCTTTAGACACTGATCTCATAAACAAGCTGACTACACCTGATGAATTATCTGGTTTACTCAATCTAGCTCTTATTGCATTAAGACAGTTAAAGAAAGACGGTGGCTTCAGAGATATTTCAGTCGAAAGAGTTAGAAGAGAATATGAACATAACTCTAATACAGTTAAAGCATTCTTGGATGACCAATGTGCTATAGATTTGACTTCAGATTACAGTACACCAACTGTCTACTTGTACAATGAATATGAGAACTATTGTCAAAAGAGAGGAGCACGAGCACTTGAGAAGAATACATTCGGATCAAAGTTGAAAGAATATGGAATAGAAAGAGATCGCAAGAGAAATCATGGTGACAGAGAGTATTATTATTTTGGAGTTATGCTACAATCTGATTTACGCGGCGCAAACCAGCCGCTTCTTTGAAAGCTCTTCACTATATTCTACAATTACTCATTTGGTTGCATGTATAGTAGACTAACAAACAGCTGTCCCTAGTGTCCCTGGCTTAGAGCCACTATCACTTTTCTATTTTCTATATATTATCTTTATGCTATATTATACAATCTAGCTTAGTTATTACGGGGATAGATAGTGATTGGTCACTAGGGACACTAGGGACACTTTGAAGTGTCTACAAAGCAAAACAGCCTAGAAACTTATCTAACAATATTCAACTTCTCGGCTTATGTGTTGTTAATTCGCGCTTCGACTTTGCTGCGATAGACTTCATTCTTCTATCTAAATTTTTCAAATATTTCTTGGCATGCTGTTCGAAATCATTAATATCTTCAGAAGCTTCATCATCCCATTCTTTATTATAATTCATATATTGAACTGTAGGTGGACCACCAGCTCTCAAATCAGGCGATTTTGATCCATGAACCTGATCGCCAAAAATGCTATAGTAGCAAAAGTTTTCATCGATATTTGATTATGTATTAACGATCTACAGAAAGTATCTGCAACTTCTTGACCACTTCCGATTGAAATATAATCGTTAATACGGCATCGATATCCATCTTCATTGATATGATATAGTACAGAATTGGATCCAGCATGTGAAACGGCGAGAATTTCAATTTTATTACAAGAAGCAGCGATCTTATTAATCTCATCTATGCAATTAGATGCCCTCTCTATGTGAGAGTTGAACCGTTTTGTGTTCGTGGCTAAATCTATCATTAGGTCACCTACCATAAATTTTCGGAATATATCGAAAGTTAACTTAGGGATGCAAAAATACCAAGAAAATGAATAAGTCTTTTTTAGGCACATGGCTTAAGCATTACATCCAATATTGAGGGCTGATATCGAGCTATATGTCTGAAGGGTATGTCTTGGGAGAAAGAAGTAAAAGCAGATACAGAATGGAGATAGCTATTATGACACAACCAAATATACACAAAAGTGAAGACACGCTGGAATATTTGATTCGCTGGTGATGATAGTCACGAATTTCATCGCTGGTGATGATAGTCATGAATGGATTGAAAAGATTGGTAGGACAGCGTATGAGATATGTAACGATCCAGCTCATGATCGCATAAAGTTGAATGAACAACATACTGGTTTTATTCTGGAATCTAACGATCTGCTGTATTGGGGTGTCTTGGATGGGCTATAGAACAACATCTAATTGATATTCCAATTAAGCTAAAACTGACTGTTCAGAAAATTCTAGGCAATATTAAAGCAAGAATAGAAAATTTGGAAAGATCATAATATTAGTTAGTCGCTCAAGTTTGGCAGTGACATAGAATGTTGGCATGATATAGATTAAACTGTTACAAACGCAATAGATGACATTGGCAGGGTGAGTCAAGCGAGTGGGGGTAACTAAATTTATATCTTATATCGGGTTATGACAGCTATTATATAAAATATGGCAAAATACTGATTGTAATGGTTTTATAGAATATTGTACAATATGAGATGTCAAAAGAAAATTCTGACATGTTCCATAAGACAGTGTCGATGGATACAGTAGCTCCCATTGACTACTGTCTTTTTGATTGATGAAAAATGGACTTCTTATCGGTTGTTGCTTCTATAAAGCTTCTTTCATTTTATTATATACAGTCTTTGCACTTCTTTACGTTCTGTACGCCTATATCGTGTTCGGCTAATTCTGTATTTTCTTTAATCTCATGTCCAATATACTCTGCAACTTTCTTTATCTCATGCCCGACATGTTCTGTATCTTTCTTTAGGTTAGCCATTTCTCTCTGGCCAATCTTATTCATCTTATTATAAATGGCTTATAGCGGTAAGATAGGCTCTATATTCGCCGGAGACAATTATATAATATGTTGATAGAGTACTACCATGTCAAAGAGGGAACAAGAGAAAGCTATTGAGGACACCAAGAAAGTCGCCGAACAAGCCAAGAGTGTAGAAGACAAAATAGAAGCAGCTGAAACTCTGCAAGAAGTTGGTCAACAAGCGGCAGCACAAGAAATCCAACAAACATATCGTAGATCATTGGATGAAACAAAAGAGAGGATGTAAGAAAATCAATCGAAGAAGCGAGAACTCAAATTCCAAAATATACTAATGTTGTCAAGAATTATCAAGAACAAGCATTAGAATCATCCGGAAAGATGGTAGAAGATTACATAAATACTCAAAAGTCCGTAATGGATTCCATCTTTAGCTCTGCAGCTCCATACTACGAGAACACTTATCGAATGTACAGCTATTGGTTTTCTCCGAGAGTCCCGACGGAATTGTGGGCCCGATCTGTCAGCAACATTGTTGAGAATATCTCAACTACAGTAAGAATAAATAATGAAATCTTATTTGAAAGCATTGATGCATGGAGAAGTGCATTCGAACGAGCACAACAACATACGCAAGAACTTTCAAGAATCAATACAAATACAGCAAAAGCTTTTGAAAATACGGCAAGAGAGACAGCGGCAGAGTTTTCAGTTAGTAGACAAAGAGAAGTCTATAGATAGAACTGTCTATTAGCTCGTCATCTAGTTTTTATTCACTAGATGAATACGTATCACGTATAAAAACTCTGGAAAATTTGAAAAATGAGAGATATGTATTTGAATGAGATTGAGAGTACCAGCCCAGCAAGTGTAATTCCATTGTCTAGGAATGATGGAACAATACTGATCGCGGTCTGGAAAAAGAGTAAGAATATGTGGCAAATAATTAAAGCGCGAAATGAAAAGAATGTAATAGATGCACTTACACCACGCCAATTTGATGAAGCAATTCAAAATAGAAAGTACTCTCTACAATGGTAAATTATTACTATTTCTTTGAATTCGCCATAAGCTGCGATTACCGTAATTGCCGCTCTGCTGAAGTATCTATTTCAGTTATTTGTAATTGCTGTTTAATCATATTCAAACTTTGTCCGAGGGTCACTTGCAATGATTATATACTTTCATGAATATGTGATTACGGATGCAAAAGAGTGACGCAGATAATGTCAATACTTCATTGGACGACTACTATGCATCTCATAGAGCTCCAGCCATTATCAATGGTAAATTAAAAATTGGAAGAGTGTTTGCGGAATATAAAGATAAACTGTTTATAATAGACGGCGAAGACAAGAAAGAACACGAATATTTGATTCCCAAGTCAAAAATAGATCGCTATGGGGATAAAGAAGTTTATTTCAATATTTCAGAAAGTGCTTTGAAAGAATTTGAAATTTAGTTACTCCTGTGTTATGATATAGAATGACTTAAGCGCTCATTATTGTCTTTTAAGTTAACTATAGTTTTAGTCAAACTTCATTAACCCAAAAATATTCTTCATGTATATAAACGGTTATAATATCTAATTATATACAACCAATGGCTTTCATATCCAATAGTATGTATTATTGTATAATTATTTTAAAAGATAAAATGTCGATTCGTAACATACTATAACATATAATAACAAAGCTGCATGAGATGTACGAGAACGTTTTGGAATCTGTCAGATTTGATAAAGCAGAAGATGACTGGTCACTGCGAACAACCAAGCATTATTCTGATATTATAAAAAATAATGAGATTTTACGACCCATCGATCATGTTTATTTTGTAATTTGCAATTCATGTTTTTGGTGCGCATCTTACTTCAGTACTGACAATATTGAGTCTTCATCACAAGTTCTTGGATGTCATGTTTGTAAATCCTATAATACAGAACTAATACCCATCTCATCAAATGAATCATTCCGAATAGATTATAATGTTACTCGGGGTATGCAGATGGAGTTCTATAGAAATAATGAGATTGTTGACAGACAAGAATCTCCTGAACAACAAACAGTACCACCAGCTTAGATTGCATTCAGCTGACTAGAATTGGCCTGATATTATTATGCATTGAATAAAAGTATTGTAATACCAGAAGCTAAAAATTCGGATTGGTTCAATCCCGATGTAGGCCTGCCTGCTTCCGCAAATAATCCAGCAAATCTTTATCATCATCTTTATGTTCTATTCGCAAATAGCGTTTCATGCCATTTAACAAATTATAATTTTCTTTTGAATAATTATTAGAATCATTATTTTGCACCATAATAAAAATTAGATATCATAATATAAATGGCTTCGTATTGTTTGTTGGATAAAATTCAGTCTAGTTGTATAGTGGAATGTGACTATGCTTCAAGAAATCTTGAAGTTGTTCATAACTTTCGCATCCAAGATACTTCATTAAATATTCGATTATACTATCATCATATTCAGCATTTTTGTACTTTCTTTTACCTGCCATAACTTGAATCTGATTTGTCTTATCATCCAAGCTAGTATTACTTAATGCATCCTCGGGTAGTAACATATATAATATTTTCTGAACAATATTGTGGAGAAATTAGCGGATATTGATTGGATTTCGGATGAATTGATTAAGATATTGAAGTAATATCATAATATGTGAACATAATAATATAATTCTCAGCGGACTATCATTAATTTATAGATTTCTGGTGGAAAATCAGTTAACTGTTATTTACTTTGTTGTTTGAAGACTAAACCAGTGTTCGTAATGGCAAACCATCTTGTGGTGATGAACTAAATGCGTAAAAATTCGTACATTAGCGGCCTAACTGAGAGCCAAACATTAGCTTACGTACTTAGATGTATTTCTGAGGGCAAGAGTGAAGAACAGATTGCGGAAAGATTTGATGGAGATACAGTACTAGTTAAAACTTGGATAGATGCTTTGAAGCAAATACATTATATAGTTACAAATCAGTTTAACGAGCTAGTTATAACATCAGATGGTAAAAATTATCTTCAAAAGTTTGATTCACATAGATAAATCAGCTGTGTTATGATTCAATTAGCCCAAATCCTATTTTCATTATTTCGTTCTAAGTAGTCTGCTATTTCATCAAATGTGAAACCAGAGTCATTTAGGTCTATTAACAAGTTTTTGTCAATCCCTGCATATCTCAATGCAATTAATGCACTCAATAATTTTCCAGAAGCCTGGGAGTCATCTTTGCCATTCCAACCATGATATGACATGATTACACCGATTGCGCATCTACCATTACGTCCATCAGAATATCGCTCTATAATCTGCGTAAACTGCTTTCCATATGTTCGTAGAATCTGAGAGACAGTCAGTTTTTGCTTTATTAGCTGCTGTTGACTCATGGATTTAATTGTATTATGTCCAATAAAGTATTTAGACCCTATCTACTATGACAACTGATTCACAATTTTGGTCAGCATAACAGTACACCTAAGTTCGTTTAGGCGTAGATTAGGTTTGTTTGTGGATGATGATTTCCTATTCTTATATATCATTTAATTATTATTCTATTTAGACTAATGTAATCTAATAGAAATTAGTTGCCATTAAAAAGTATCAGTCTGCGTATTCTCAATGGTTATAGTTAAATAGTCTCTTGAGCGAATTTTATGAAGAATGCCTAAAATTTTGTACATAATACTGATAGTTACTGTTGTTATGGTTATAATATTTCTGCTCAAGTTTTTACTCTGAATATTCCAAACCTACCTGAGATTGAGTCTGTTGGTTAAAGAGATTCTATTTTTGTTTAATTACATAAAATGGATCTCATAAAAAAGAAAGCCTAAGACTTACGGATATGTGATTTTATTCTATCTTTCATTTCGGGAGTCATGATATCTTCTTCCGTGTAACCATGATCTTTAACAGCATGCTCTGCAGCATTTTTCATAAGTACTTCTTCCGTTTCACCCTGTACTATGCAATCACAATTCTGCCCGACGTCGCGACAGGCGAGTGTTAACATGTGAATCAATATGAGCTCATTGGACTTAAACTTGTCTAACAAGTTCAGAGGTATGGTCCCAGTCAAGAACTGGTGTCTGTTCATAAGCTATTAAACCAATTACATTTCGAAGATTCCCTATGTGAGCCGGAGGTGAAGTTCTGTCGATGCGCTGTAATAGATTTTTCGGTACTGGTAGTTTATATGTGTTGATGGCTTTTTTTACTTAACCTAGTCATATTTCTAGCTGTTAGATGTTCTACGATTTTCATTGTATAAGATCAATCACTACATCGATCATTCGCTTTCACAAGCGATGCACCGGATAGAGAAAGTTATCTTCAAAAGTTTGATTCAGACCTATGATTCAACTCTGGCTGCCCACTTTATCTACATACTCGGAATATTCAACTTTGGTAACTCTAGTTCTTATTTAGCGCATATCCACAAACATTCCTCTTCTGACCAAGCTCGCTTCGACGAAATGATATCAGTCTCAATCTTGATTTTCTGGTACTACTATTGCATTAGCAAATCTACCGCCTACCGAATTGATCTTGATTTTTATATTTTTATCGCCGGCTTTAGAATTTTTTACAAAAATAACGAAGCCCTGTATTCTTGCAATACCATCTCCCGCTCTACCTGTATCAGTAATATCTACTGTGTATTCCTGGCCTATTTGTACAACAGGTCTTGTGAAATTGCTGTTTCTATAACTCATTAGGATTCAGTACCTGGATCATATAGAATATGTGAGCATTTATCTGACAAACTATGATTTGTTGCTAGCCCATTCCGATATCGATCCAAAAAATCAGCTATTTCATCGAAAGTTTTACCTGTATCGTTCATTTGGAAAATAATATCATCCGAAATACCACTTTTTTTCAATGCACAGTAGGCAGCCTGTAAATATGTCGTGTTAGTATTTTGCTTGCCGTTCCAACCATAATATTCCATGATAACGCCCATCGCACATCTTCCATTACGCCCATCGGTATATCGCCCTATGATCTGCGTAAATTGCTTTCCATAAAAACGCAGAATTTGAGAAATAGTCAGCTCTTGCGTTAACAGTTGCTGTTGCTGTCGCCGTAGCTGACCCATCTGTCTATTTTAGTGAATCTAGTATTTAATCCGCTACTATGTAGTTCATGTTGAGCCGGCCGCTAGTACGAAAATTCGCATAAAATGTACGGTACTGATTTTGTCCATAAATCTAACGGATTGCAATATTGGATATGAGAAATATTCGAGTGGGCTATTATCACTCATCGAGTACACTGATCTGTGTTTGTGGAATTGCTGAAAATTTTTTTGTTCCACGTCCGCTAGATGTTGAACATTGTTACTTGTCTTGACTGACAACAAAGTGTCAGAATGATTTCCCTAGGAGGCATTGTCAATATCATTCAGGATTGTCAGTCAGAATTGTCTAAAATGAAGCAACAAACTATATCCGTAATTAATGATGTTATTCTGTTGTTCGGTACCTATTGATAGTCGCTCATTAAAACTGAAATATCAAGATGCCCATAAATAAATATGGTAGAAATCGTAGAGATGGACAAAAGAATAACTCTTGATAAACAATTGGAAGAAGATATTGGTCCAGTTATTCTCATTAACAAATTCAATCTTGACCCACAGGATGTTAACCAGTTTCTAAAAGCTTGGGCATCAGATGCTGAGATCATGAAACAGCAACCTGGGTTCATCTCAACCCAATTGCATCGAGGCATTGCTGAAAGTTGTACGTTCATCAATTATGCTGTATGGGAATCCACATCACAGTTCAAGCAAGCTCTTAGTACTCCTCAGTTCCAAGCTAAGAAGTCTGAGTACCCTGCTAGTGCGATAGCATCTCCTCATCTATTCAAGAAGATTGCAGTCCCAGGGATCTGTATAGACTGATTTTTTTAGTTAGAGCTCATTC
>JAATVR010000030.1 GCA_014523665.1 Nitrososphaerales archaeon TH526 | reverse complement strand
TTCATTCCTGAAGTAACTTGGACATGCAACAACTCCAAGAATACTTGAAGACCGAATTGGTTTGAGTTTAAAATAACGAATCATTAGATAGGGATTAGAAAATGCGAAGGATCCAAGCAATACTGCAAGACTGAAAGAAATTTTTTTCAGCAAGACATAACATTAGATGACAAGAGAAGAAGATAATGCCTTTCTATTAGTACAACTTTTAGTTCTATTAGAATATTCTCTGTAAGTATCTGGACCTTTAGTTTCCTCCAGGATATGGGGTGTGAGTAGTGTAGACCTAACAGGTAGCGACACAGCAAGTTAACTAACTTTGTTAATTCAATAATATTAGGTAGATAGTACATACACACATATGTATATGAATACAAATTCACTGATGACCTTCAGTAGGCTTTACGAAGTTATTAATTATAAACTCTCGGTGATTATTTTGAATTATTATGATAATACAGAACCGGGAACGCATACTTCAATGATAATAAAGATTCAGCGGAGGTGGTAATGTTGTCATCACAATTATCACCATCATCTGTGATAATCGATCCCATTGATAAAATTGTTAGTCAAAAAGGCTCAGGAGCCTACTTTGCACTAGGTATATTGGCTTTAATTATAGGAATTGGAGTTTGGATAACAGGAAGAAGCGACTTGCTCTCCTATCTATCGCTCATTGCAGGTGGAGCTATCATATTTTCTTCATTTCTTATCATAGTCAGGCAATATGAAAGAGCAGTAGTACTTAGGCTGGGAAGGTACAGAAGGCAGGTTGGCCCGGGTATTCAAACGAGAATTCCCTTTGCCGACAATGTATTAGTAGTTGATATAAGAGAGAGGGTAAGTGAATTCAAAGCTGAGAGGATGCTTACAAAGGACAATGTTCCTGTAACCATAGATGCCATACTTAGATATGAGGTAATGGAAACACGATCCAAGGACGCTATATTAAATGTCCAAAATTTCAATGAGATGATAAAACAAGTTTCACAAACAACACTTAGAAACAACATCGGTTCAGCACTATTTCAAGATATATTATCAAAAAGGGAAGACATTAACCATACTGTCAAAAATGTGATTTCTGAAGAGGCTGGAAGTTGGGGTATAGAAGTAACAGGAGTAGAAATTCGGCAGGTAATCATTCCCCAGGAACTGGAATCTGCGATGTCTATGCAGGCGCAGACTGAAAGGGAAAAGAACGCCAGAATCACTTTTGGAGAATCAGAAGTCCAAGTCGCAAAAAGATTCGAAGAGGCATCTAGGGTATATGCTGATAATCCAGTAGCATATGCGTTACGACAGTCAAATATGCTGTATGAAGCGGTAAAGGTTCATGGTAATACAATAGTTTTGGTTCCTTCTGAAACACTCAATTCAATGGGGTTCGGTAACCTCGCGACAACTATTGCTTATTTGGAAAACACAAGAAGAGCCATATCTAAACATCTACAGCAGAGAACATCTAAAATAAGCGGATCAACGACTGATGAATGAAGACGAGTTTCCAGATCTGTATCGTGATATTTGAAATTCCATACTACATTATCTGATCTAACACTGGCAATTGGACCTAGATTTGTTATTATATAATCATTTGGTCTCCCGCAGTCGGCGTTGGCGCCATATAATACTCTATCTGTTATTTTAGAGTACTATCCACCTAAATGAATAACCTGTACCGGGCTTAAAGTAAACGCTAGCAATGAGATAACATAGTTAAATCTAATTTATTAATGTGGATTAGATGTAATTATGTTAGATATGTGAAAATGAGCAGTTCCCATTATGGTGTGAATAATAGTAAGCAGGACCTGCGGTTCCACATTTTTAGATCTAGGTTTCAACCTGTACCACTATTGATCGTAATAATGCTGGCAGCTAGCAGCATGATTCTTGCCAACCACTATGTTGGAAAGACCTATGGTCAACCGGAGACCAATTTCCCACCGCCAATATTTTATGAATTAAGAAGCGAACCTTCATATGTAATATGTAATTGACATTCCTTTTAGTTCTTCAGGTTTTTCAAGCTACAATCCTCCAGAGATCTCTATACCAACAGGTATGACAGTTATATGGTTCAATGATGATGACGGAGATCATTCAGTAACTACAACAGCCTCTAACGAAACATATACTTCACCTGAAAGTTTTGATTCGGGACCCGTACTCACAGACGGGAGGTTCTTTCATACACACCTTCGATAAGCCTGGAGTATACCATTACTACGATAGTTCTAATCCGTCAGCCCGAGGCACGATTAATGTAGGGAGTGCTGTAGAGGAAGGCAAGAACATGAACATGCTGATAGGAGGGAATGCGGTCCCATTCAACTCAAGCATACCTGAGAGAATCGTCCTATCATTTGTACCAAAAACTGTTACATTTCCCCCTGATATTGCATTAACTTATAATGTTTCTCTCTTAAATGCCTCAACTGGTAGGGTGCTCTTCAACGACAAGTATGATGATAGTGATGGAATACTAGACTTAGAACTAGTTCCATCTCATGCAGGTGAGAATGCTTCACACTTTGTTACATGGGGACCAGATTTTATAGGTCAGAAAGCAATCAATAATGATGGCACATTTCATATTAAAGGACCAATATTGATTGAAAATGTACCCTATGCTATAGATGTGCAAATAACCGCAAAAGATAACAACGAGATTTTACCACCAGTGCGAGACCAGTTTGTATTACCAAACTCGTAGTGTATCCAGAATGAAAACTAAGACAGTAAGTACACTGACGAAAGCGCTTAACATGGGACAGCCAACCAATAGCATTACATACACTACAAAGCAGTTTCCTTTCCTGTTAAATATGATCAAACCACGTTGGATATTTGGTAAATGATTAACAATGTAAATTGAAAATGGAATGACCTAAAGAACCCAAAATATTTAGCAATACAATTGGACTACCTAGAAAGACTGACGCGATCCATAGTTTATGTGACTGTGAGAGGCTATTATTTAATTCCTCGGAAGGTACTCTACATGTATAAGTCAAGAATGCGGCTAGCTGGGATATAACTGAATTCATGTTGCGGTAGATAGCATGTCTTATCATTATCATGTGTTAAAGAACTAATTAACCCGGCAACAAAAATGTGTCAAAGATCCTTGTGATATTATCAATACCCGTTATTGGAACACTATTAGAAATCTGAGTAGACAGATAACTGACACCCTGACAAAACAAAAGTGTTGAAAAAATAAAATTTATCAAAATCTTCGGTGGATTTGTTATTTTATTATCCATGTAGTTTGCTATCTACTTAATTAGACTAAGGCAAAAATATATGCCTTACCTAGATTAAGTCTCATAAATATCTTGAAATATCCTCATCCTCATATCTTCAACTTCTTTCATTTCTTCGAATGTTGTGACTGTTGGAGGATACCCACATTGAGAACTGTATCTATTTTCAATCCGATTTCCTAGTATGCATCGACGGCACTCTGATATGGCAGGGATGTTTTGCATTGCTCTCTCGTATAAATGCCGAGTCTTGTAAGTATCTTCTGCTTTAATTTCGGTTTCAAAGTATGGACTAACGCGTTTAGACGATTTCTGTTTTATTTTGACAAAATCCGGGGTAATCTAATTAGTTCTTTCTTCGATTGAAGAAACCTGTATCTGATGCTGCAAATGGTAATTGTATATCAATGAAAAAAAGATTTATTCTGTTTAGATAATAATTCCATGTTGTTTTCCATCGTTTACCTAGGTCAAGCTGAGGATCTCTAACTCTTCCATTAAAATAGGACAGAACTTGTTCTTTTTTATTAATATCCTAAGTACTTTGCAAAGCCCATGACACCTTTGAGATTGTTTATCTTATGGCTTTCGGAAGATCCTTCTTATTGCATGTAACTATAAAAATCCATAATTGTAGTGCTATTTTATTTATTGGGAAGTGACTGGACGTTAGCTAACAGAGTTGAAATCTTGATGGACGCCTTTTCTCAACCCCATAAGTTGGTCCAGATTAGGAAGCATAGTGTATACCATACGGATACTCATATCGTTGATATTGGGTCTAGAATGTGAATTCATATAGTTGGTGCGGTCACCGGGATTTGAATTCCCGCCCTATCTTGATAAAAGATCGAGTCCCGGGTTACGGGCTAACCTCGTATCCTAGGATACATGGAAGGCCAGTGTACTAACCAAACTATACGATGACCGCACATCAATTTAGCCTCGGAAACAATGGCTATTTAATTCTATGTCACGCTAGTTTATCCTCTTCACAAGTATCCTGTGATAGGAGTTTGGTAAGCAAGGCTTATAATGACAAGCTACAATGAAGCTTGTGTGATGAATGAATTATTTACTAAACATGGCAATCATAAGATTCAAAAGGTTAATGAGTTTGAATTCCGGCTCGAAAAGAATGAAAGAAAAGGAATGAATGTTCCAGTTACCATTTTCTCCGACGATCTTCTAATTTCCAAGATGGTCACAGATCGAACGATCGATCAAGCTGCTAATGTAGCCACACTTCCAGGCGTAAAAAAGCATGTCGTGGTCCTGCCTGACGGGCACGAGGGTTACGGATTTCCTGTAGGAGGGGTTGCCGCAACTGATTTGGTCGAAGGTGTCATCAGTCCAGGAGGAGTCGGATACGACATTAATTGTGGTGTGAGACTGATCCGTACAAGCCTAACTGAAAAAGATCTGTCCAAGAGAGGAGTCAAGGAGGTAGTTGATGAACTCTTTAAAACCATTCCTTCTGGCGTAGGAAAAACTGGTTCGATTAGATTAACGAAATCTAGCCTTGACGAATTTCTCGTTGAAGGTGTGAAATGGACTATCGAAAACGGGTACGGTTGGGAGCAGGACGCTGAGGTTTGTGAGGAGGGAGGAAGGATGAATGGAGCTGATCCAGAGAGTGTTTCAGAGACCGCTAAGAAAAGAGGTATGAACCAGCTAGGAAGCCTTGGCTCGGGGAACCACTTCCTAGAAATCCAAAAGATAGATAAAATCCTCGATGAGAGGGCTGCTGCTGCTATGGGTTTAAATGAAATAGGCCAAGTGACTATCCTCATTCATTGTGGATCCAGAGGTTTCGGGCATCAAGTATGTAGCGATTATCTACGTCTTTCTGAAAGTATCTCAAGAAAGTACGAAATAAAACTAGTTGACAGGGAATTAGCTTGTGTTCCAAATAACTCTCAGGAAGGAATGAGCTATCGAAAAGCAATGTATTCTGCGCTCAACTTTGCTTGGTGCAATCGGCAATTAATAACCCATTGGACTAGAAAGACATTCGAAAAACTGTTCGGGATGAGTGAACAAGAGCTAGATATGAAACTAGTATATGATGTCTCTCACAACATCGCTAAAGTAGAGCGCTACGACATCGATGGCGAGGGAACACGCGATTTGATGATTCATCGTAAAGGCGCGACCAGGGCATTTCCTGCCGGAATGTCACAAGTATCAGAAAGATATCGCGCCGTTGGACAGCCAGTCATCATACCAGGATCTATGGGAACTGCAAGTTGGATTTTACTGGGCAATAAGAAATCCCTTGATTTGAGCTTCGGCTCTACCGCCCACGGGGCTGGAAGAACAATGTCAAGATCGGCTGCAAAGCGAACTTATTCTTTGGACGAGGTTAGACATAATCTTACAGATAAAGGTATTTATCTCAAGGCCCTAACTAAAGAAGGTGTCGTGGAGGAAACACCTCATGCCTACAAAGACGTTGATAGGGTCGCTAGTATTTCTCATTCCGTTGGAATTGCAACGAAGGTGGCAAGGTTGGTACCGTTAGGTGTAATGAAGGGTTGAAGTCGGAAGAAGATACAGACTTAGAGATCATAAAAGCTCGAAAAATGCTAAAGCTGAGAGAGCAAGCTGCTGCCATTGAAAAGCGACGAAAAATTGAAGATGAATCCAAATCTTTAGAAAAGTCAAAGAAACAGATTTTTCTCAAAAATATTTACGACAGAGGGGATGAAGTATTGTCAGCAGCTGAATCTCAATTTCCGTCACAGACCATGGCGATAATGGATCGCATACTCGACTTAATAGAAAGAGGAGATATACAACAGAAAATATCGGGAGGGGAATTGTTGTCGCTTTTCCGTATGATGGGCTTGAATATCAGAATGAACACGACTATAAAAATCGAGGATCATGGTAAGTTGGTTTCTTTTTCTGATAAGTTGAAGGCTGACAATGTTAAAAATGAAATTGAGACCGATTAGATCTCGCAAGTCTTTAAAATTCAGGTTCTGAACTAATCCAATTTATTTTTCCAGTTTATCATTCAATCGGATGGTTCATTCGACTAATGGTTGACCTCGGAAGGGAGGGAACCTATAATACTTTGGTCTTATTTTAAGTATCTAAAACATCTATGGGAAATTGAAATATCAATACCTATCAAATGCCAGAAAGGTTTGAATGCTTGTAGTGTAACAGTAATCATGCAACAATCATTTGATCTATTAGATTCCTTAGTACAGATACGTTTTAATTCAATTGACAACTACTATTAGGAGTAACTACTCATTGAAGTGCACCAAATGGATTACACAGAATTAATAAATATAACAAGAGATTATCTACTTAGAGATATAGCCAGTAACGAGAGGGCTCTAATTTACAGAATAATCAACTCTGAAGCATCAACCTATAGAATTGCATCATCAAAGTTTAAATTTCGACAGCAAAACTCCCAAGAAAGAAATGATTATCCGGTATTAAAACGGCTTATAGAGCTTCGATATGTTGAAGAAAATCAAGAGCAGAGAAAAATATTCGGTGGAAGTATGATATATAGGTTTACTACTAATGGATTGCTTTATATTTTCGCAAACAAGTTAATCTATCCTCCGCAGCTACTCCTGAATTATAACGTGAATATCATCCTCAAAACGCTTGTTTTTCCGTATTTTGAAACTAAAACGATAAGTCAAGGCACTGCTAGATTTTATGAGGCAATCACCGAATATTTGAATGAATGTGCAAGATTACTGATCGCTCAAAATATCACTCCAAAATCCGAAACGGAGAGCCATGATAGGGGAGAAAACTACTTAGGGTATGAATTGGAGGATTTGATCAAGGTCCTCGCAGTGAAGATAGCACTAATGTATAGTGAGTCAAATTTATTGACCATTTCTTCTGCACTTGTGGAAAATGATAGTGCAAGGGTTTCACTATATGAATTGGAAAGTTCAATGAAAGGCCTTATTGCCTCTGATAGGAAATTTATGCATCTCTTGGAAGGAACCAAAGCAGAGTTAAATGAAATTCGATAAAAATCAGATACATTATGTACATTATGCATCCGCAAACGATGAAAAAATGCTTTAGACATAGGACCACTCTTGTGCGCCTAAAAATCTTTATCCTTTCTTTCGAATATCATATTAACTAGGTGGCGCCTATTCCTACCTTGTTTATTCGCTCAAAGTGTTCTCAATGTGTTGACAAATACAAAAGTAGAGAAACTCTATTCGGCAATCACATTTTTAAATACTGTTACTACTGGTCACTGACAGGTCATTGGCTCCCAGATCTTCAAAAATCAAAATCTATCAATACATTTTGTATTATTAAATTAGATAAATGTTATAACTATGGACTGTTGGTACGTCAATGAGCTGCATGCGATACGCCTTAGTTCATGTAATTTGTATAAATAAAAGTTTACAAAAGCAACTAATTCAGCTTTAAACATCCAAATTAAGTACTATGCGCATTCGATACGACATGAGTTACCTGAGTTGGCGAACTTACAGTACGTTGCTAGCTCCCCTCGCCCAGACAGTGGTACTGGAATTTAAATCTGAATTAGACGCATTTAGGACTATTGGAATTGGAATTGTGTTTGATCTATTCAAAGGAGCAAGAGTAATAGCCAGGTGAAGTCGGTATTATTATTCTCCTCCATAATAGAAATTGCTAGCTAGCCGTTTGCTCATGACGTGATAATATCTGACAAATACTAATAACATAACTTGAAACAATAAACCTTATACATATTATCTTTAAATCAGATGTATTTTCTACGTTGTATAGACATATTCCCTTAATCCGGCTTTTTTGGTCAATTTACCTCCTATTTTGATCAATACAAATTCCTTATTGCTATGATTGATGGAATCGAACAAACCCCTTCCTATTCCTCTGTGCAATCCTTCGTATTCGTCCATTGAAACCTTCATTCTAGTACCGATCTCTTCTTCTAGATTCATTGCAGATACTATTTCCTTATAGGAAGGTTGAATTACACCACTGAAAACCATTGCACTGCTACCGCTACCATACGAACCGAAGCCTACCCTTTTGCCATTCAAATCAGTTCCTCTCTTGTATTCAAACTCTAACGAACTTCTGAACCCCATATACATTGAAGCAGTATATAGATTGCCTATCAATTCGGAAGCCTTTAAAGAGCTCGCCATCTTCTTCTCAAATGCCTCGTGATAAAGGGCTGTCTGCATAAACAGTTTCCGGAACTTTTCATCTGCTTTCATAAATTCTGTATCCGCCAGGATAGATTCGATGGTTCCCCTAGGATCCCTTGGAGTAGGTTCTTCGATTCCTACTTCCCTTATTACTTCTTTCCATCTAGGTAGATTTCTCCACTCGTGTCTTAAGAGATACGCCAATGCCTTCTCACCCATTCGCCCATACGGTAGATGAACACTGATTAGATCAATATGATCAGTAATAGATTCTCCATCCTTCAGATCGATTAGTCCATACCTCAATGCTTTCTCTTTATAACTATCGAAGGCCTTCCTAACCTGTATCAAATATAATAGGTTTGAATAATTCCCATTTACTAAAGGTGTTTCTTTTCCGAATGGTCGGTAAAAGTCATACTCGTTTGTAATAATAGTTGACGTGACCTTTTGATCGAAGGCCAATAGTCTAGGATTCTCCTTAATCAACATCGCCACTGCGCCGGCTCCCTGCGTGTATTCAGCCGTCGAACCAATATCGTACTTGGCAATATCACTTACAATCACAACTGCAGCTTTGCCATTATTTTCTTCGGCACGTATCCAATTAGCATTATCATAAAGAGCGTAAGATCCGCTTACACAAGCAAATTTGCACTCTATTCCACCTGCATGCTCAAAAGAACCTTCACCATAAACCTGCTCCAGCATCCCGATCACAAACGAATTCATTGCTTTTGATTCGTCAAGTCCTGATTCAGTTGCTACATACATCCTCCCTATATCCTGGGGCTGCAAACCATTCTTCTCCATTAGCTTTAAGCAGGCGTTGGCCGCCATACAGGCTGGATCTTGATTAACATCAACTATAGCCATTTTCCTAATCCCTATTCCGTATTCTAGCTTGTGTGGATCAATGCCCCTCGCCTTCGCAAAGTCATTACAATCTACATAGAGCTTTGGAACGTAAATAGCCAGATCATCGATTCCTACTGGCATGATGATAGGAGTGGATCTTTATAGACAATTTAAAGGTACGTCTAAGCTTATTTGACTAAACGTCTTAACTCGATTGACTTCGTCAATATGTCCCTTATTGTTTTACATCCTACAAATACAATCCTTTGTAGCCCAATCCTTGACAGAGGAACAGCCACTCAAAAGTACCTAATTATGTTATAGTAGTTGTCTCTTTCGCATGGTCTAGACCCTATCTGCCTTATGGACTCTATAATCTTGCTTGCGGTTAATTCTGTGGACCTTGCCCCTGTAGCGCTAACAACTTCTTCTCCGATAAGTGTCCCTCCGAAATCATCTGCCCCATAATTCAAGGCCAGCTGGGCCATACCTATACCGTTGGTTAGCCATGAAGACTGCAAATGATCAATCAAGCCGTAGTAGACTATCCTGGAGATCGCGATCATTTTTAGTAATCCTAATCCACCTGAAGAATATCTCACAGAGCCATCAGATTGCATTTCAGTTTTGTTGGGCTCGAAGCTCCATGGTATAAATGACATAAAACCCTGCGTTTTTTCTTGCAATCTCGCAATTCGGAGTAGATGATTCGCCCTCTGTTCCGTCGTCTCAACTGTGCCATACATCATCGTAGCGGAAGCCCTGATGCCCAAGTTATGAGCTTCCTCCATGATTCTTAACCATTCATCGGTCTTAATTTTCAATGGACTGATTGTTGATTTTACTTTATCGTCAAGTATCTCTGCACCAGCACCGGGGAGTGAATCCAGCCCAGCCAACTTTAATCGATGAAGAATTTCTCTTGTGGTGCTCCTCTCGACTCTCGCTATCATGTCTATTTCGGATGCAGAGAGACCGTGGATACCAATTTCAGGATAACGCTTTTTTATTGCTCTGAATACTTCCTCATAATACTCGATCCTAAGATTTGGATTATGACCACCTTGAATAAGAATTTGAGTGATGCTATACCTCTCCTTAGCCTCAATTACGCGCTCGAGTATCTGTTTTAAGGATAGTGTGTATGATTCTGAATGTCCAGGAGGTCTATAGAATGCACAGAACTTGCAATAGGTTACACATACGTTGGTATAATTGAGTATTATATTATTAACAAAGCTGGCATCGTTCCCGAATAATTTATTGCGCAAATAATTGGCTGAAATACCAAGAGAATAAATGTCGTCAGATTCCAAAAGTCTGAGATATTCGCCTAATTTAAGGCGACCTCCATCTAGAACGTTGTATACAATATCTGAAATATCTGACTTGTTGATCAAGCTCTGAACAAACCCGGTCACGCTATTCAATATATACATGATATGTGGATTACTGATGCTATTTATTCGTTACAAGCCCGACGGCTGACGAGCCAAGAAAAGGCATACTTTTGTCACAATTATCCTGCTTTCTGCAGTACTTCTAATTCAAGGAATGAACAAGAACCATTTAGTTCATTCAATTCACGAGCACTTAATCTACTCTTTTAGATCAATCTGTGAAGAATACAAAAGAAAAACATGACAATTGGATGAAAGTACTTTCCTGCCTATTTGATAGCTGATCTTTGCATAGGTTTTATATTGACATTCACCGACATAAGTCAAATAGATTGCTAAAAGGTATTGGAAAAGTGACCCCTGCACTCGAGAAGGCGATGGCAGGCGAAGAACTATCATTTAATGATGGAATGCAACTCATGAATGAAGAGAACCTATTTTTGCTGGGAGCAGCTGCAGATAATTTACGCAAGAAAAATAGCGGAAATACAGTAACATTTGTTTGTTCGTACTATCTCAATTACACGAATATCTGCGCCGCAAGTTGCCCATTATGTGCTTTTTATAGAAAGGGTCAAGAGGCAGACGCTTATACCCTTAGCATCGACCAACTCCTCACAAGGGCAAGGGTAGCAGTGAACGAATTGGGAGCCACAGAATTACACATTGTTGGAGGTTTTCATCCGAAATTGGGGCTGGATTATTATGAACGCATGATCATATCTATTAAGAAGGAATTCCCCCACGTATGTATAAAAGCACTCACACCAGCTGAGATTTTTTTCATTTCCAAGCTGACCAAGAATTCCATAAAGGAAGTACTTCGGAGATTGAAGGATTCTGGGCTGGACGCATTACCAGGGGGTGGTGCAGAAATTTTTCACGAGCAAGCTAGAAATTTGATTGTGAGAGGTAAATGCTCCGGAGAGGAATGGCTTGATACTGCTCGTCAAGCTCACGAGATAGGCCTAAGGAGCAATTGTACTATGCTTTTTGGCCATATCGAGAAACCTGAACACATCGTTGATCACATCATTCGGATCCGAGAGTTAAACAAGAATACTAACGGCTTCACTACGTTCATCCCGCTAAAATTTAGCCTAGAAAATACGGAATTGGAAAAGAAACATATGATTCAGAGAGAAAGTCCATCTACATACGACATGAGAGTTATAGCGATCTCAAGGATCCTACTATCAAACGTGCTAAACAATATCTCTGTATATTGGATAGCCCTTGGAAAGAAGCTAGCTCAAGTCGCTCTTCATTACGGCGGCAACGATTTGGTCGGGACAGCGTTTTCTGAGGAAATATTCAAAGCAACAGGAAAACACAATGTAACTTCAACAGAAGAGCTAATCAATCTAGTGGGCGAAATTAATAGACAACCTGCGCAACGGGATACATTTTTCAACATTCTCAGACGTTTTTGATTAGCTTTTGAGAGTTTTTATACTATATTCAAAAGCTCTTGCAATAATACTCATGTGTCACACCACTTAATTATTCCATTTGATATAATTCGACTAAACCTTAATCAGATTCGAGATATTTTCCTTTAATATTCCTTTACTAGATGCTAGGTCAAACATTTTCTGAATAGATTCAAGACCTTCAGTTCCCATATCCACTGTCAGCTTGTTTACGTACATTCCTATGAATTTGCCAATCACCTCCCTGGCCTGACCTCTTCCATACGTCATGGCATAGTCCAATGCGTCATCAAAATGGTTAAGCCCGTAGAGGATCGATTCTTTAAACAAATTTTCAAATTCTTTAATCTGGAAATTTGACATAGTTTTTGAACTGGCCACGTTTATCCCCAATGGAACTGCAAGACCATTTGTGATGCCACTCCACCATCTTCCCAGGTCTAGACTCTTTATGAGACCATACGTCTCAAAGGTTATTTGCCCCTCATGGATTACTAAACCAGCTTCCACTTCTCCATTCTTTACAGCACCTGGAATCTTGTGAAAAGGCATTTGCGTGTCAGGATAGTTACCTAATGCAATCCTTGAAATTAAGTACGCTGAGGTCATTCTTCCTGGTATGGCAATCGTGGTGTGACTGAGTTCAGATATTGTAAATCTTTTCTTTGAAATAATCACTGGACCATAGTTAAGTCCAAAACTGGCACCAGAGTGTAAAATCACATAATTTCTCAGATAAGCATATGCGTGTGCTGAGATCGCAGTGACGTCAAGTTCGTGATTCAATGCCCTCTTGTTGAGGGTTTCGATATCCTCTATTACATGCTTGATTTCAAATGCAGGATTATTCACCTTGCCCGATGCAATTCCGTAAAACATGAATGCATCATCAGCGTCAGGAGTATGTCCTAATCTTAATTCAACCACACAAGGTTGAGTGTATCAGAGTCATATATGCTTCTCCTTATCGTTTTCGAGAATGAGGGAAGTGCTACGTGATACTTTCACAGTACGATAATGATTCTAATTCTTCAGATAGTCGAATAAGGTAATATGACCGTCTTACTCAATTAGAAATAAGCACCTTGGCGGCTAATGGTATCGATTACGGATCGGAAAATCCGCAATTGGGTGATTGCGATACAGAAACACTTGTCACTCAAACTCAAAGCCGAGTTTGGAAAGCCTTAAAGAGATTACATGAATATGACACTAGTTTCGAGGATGGCAAAGGATATCTTCTTAATCATGCCAGTTCCAAAGTACGCCTCATAATTATGTTCGTAGACTTAGTCGGTTCTACGAATATGAGCATGACATTGCCTGGTGACAAACTCGTAACTATAAGCGTTTTCTTACGAGGTGACATATGTAATACAGAGCCACGGTGGGTATGTATTGAAGTATGTCGGTGATGCCGTTATTGCATTTTTCCCTTCAAGTTCTGACAGACTCGTTGCATGTAAAAATTCGGTTAAATGCGCTAGGTCTATCTTGAATGTAATAAAGAATGGAATTAATCCAATCCTAAATCAATATGATTATCCTGAGCTGAGCGTAAAAATAGGAATAGACGAAGGTGAGAATGTAGTTGTATTGTATGGACAAAACAAGATTTCTTTAGTCGATATACTTGGATATTGTATAAGCATTACCTCTAAGATAACCTCCATTACGGAAGCCGATCAAATTACCGTTGGTGAAGACGTTTATTTTGCATTAGATCCTATTTTGAGAAAAAGGTTTTCTGAGATTACACCACAGGTTAACGACTGGAAATATACAAACAGAACAACCGGAAATCTATACAAACTCTTTGCCATGTCCTAGCTATCGGTAATGGAGTACGGGACAGGCAATGTGCCTAATTTCCGAGTTAGTCAAGAATGGTTTATTGCCAACTGACGCAATTGAATTATAAGTATCTTCTAGTAAAGACCGCCAAAAAAGGTATGCTTTTGGCTTACCTTAAGACGTTGTTACTTCTCTTAGGAATTAATTGCAGCGTAACTTAACGCGGTTTACGAAGCATTGGAAAGATGGGTGGTAACGTGTTTATCTGGATTGTGCCAAGCAATTCAAATCCATGCCGTTCGTAAAATGGAATGTTCTTCAGGTTTGATGATTCGAGATAGGCAAACTTATTGTCTTGATATCACACACAGCTAATGTATGCTGCAATAAGCTGAGCCGAGTCCATTGCCTTGATGAAGTGGATCAACTCCAAGAAGCGGAAAGTACCAGTGAGGTTCCTTTGGGTGATAGCTACCCATTTTCTCGAATACTTTTGGGCCGTCCTTCTTGGCCTCATCAGATCCAGTACTTAGTAGTAATGTAGTCAACTGTTCTACATCAGGATGAGCGTTTGGCGGAAGCCAAAGAGCTGCGCCAGCATAGTTTCCAATATAGTGGGAATTCTCATACGCAAATGCTTTTCCTCCAATAGCTTTAGCAAAGCTAGAGAAATGTGAATGATATTTCTGTGGATTTGGCCATACCCAACATGTGGCTGGATCAGCTACAAAGGCCAGCTATAATGCATCAATAACACTGGCTTCATCTTATCCTGTAGCGGTCTTAATATTTGGTGCAATAATCAAAATATCCCTCATTTTTGAATTTATTACTCCTATGTATTTGTTATCACCAGCTCTGCCACAACTAACAAGATATTAAACCACACAATGAATTATAAGTATCTTCAGCGAAATAAGACCCTTGAACTTGTAATGAGGCTGCCGTTTAAGGATACTAACAACCGTAATATTCAAGAAGTAAATTCTATATTCTATCGAGTAGGAGAGTGTTTCATTCGTTCTATATCTCCTAGCATCTCGATGCGGGAGGTAAACGTTATGTTGGCAGATGGAAGTGTAACACAATCACATACATTCGACATTGGAAGCGTGTCGAAATTCTACGAACATTTGATACAATCTCTCTCTGGGTGGCAAAATTCTGGCATATCAAGGTCACAAATCGAGGATTTGAATAGGATCTATTGCGAATTTAGGAAAACTGTTGGCAAGTATGATGTCAAAGGGTATTTTGGAATTCAGTTTCATGCTCTACCATATTATCAGGTCAATAGGAATGTGCTTGACATACAAAGAAACCTCAGACGATTGGAAGATGAAGGCATCCAATACTATTCCCAGATCTCTCAGCAAGCGAATAATGAGATAAAAGAGGAACTGTCATCTAGGGGGCTCTCGAACCTGAGCGAGGATGAGTTATTCAAGAACTTACTTGAAAATGAAGGGCTCTATGGTGATTTAGTGAAGAAGGCCGAGTCAATTGAAAGCGGATTCCCTCAATATCTTGACATTGATTATCAAAAGAAATTACTATTCAAAGAATTGGAGGACCTTGTAGTAGAACTATATCAAGTTCCCTCAGTGTTGATTGATTACAATAAGTTAATGCAAGGGGAAGCTGGAGTTGCTATGTACGTCGATGTTGGGACTATTAAGAATGAGAAAACAAGAGCAAGTGATCCTTTCGTAAATACCAAACGGTTGACTGCGGTCCACTCAGAACAGCTGGTTTCTGCGCTTCTAGAGGTTCAAGATGCGATGAATCGAGCATGATTGCGCATTTCCTCAGTTCGAAGTATGAGTCATACCACACTAAATTAGAATTGCTCTACTTCCGAAAATGAGAAGCCGGTGTAACATATTAAAATGATCTGGTTGAGATGGATAGGACTTATGATAATAATCGTCACTATTTTTGATGTGTTTTTTAAAGCTCGAGGGTATTCTCGATTATCGATACACAGATCAAGTAAGCAACTTCAATATAGGCAAAGAGGCCTATTGAATATTCTCAAACAAGATGCTTGAAGATATAATAAAGGATCGAATCGACTCGAAAAAACCGCGGGAAGAAGGGTTAACATACATGATAGATAGGCTACCTAGCATGGATAACGAAGGTATTGAGACTCTGTCACCGATAGTTGATATGGTGAAGATTTATGGAGCATATCCACTTTTGATTCCTGATATTATTCTCGAAAAGAAAATTGAAATTTATCACAAGCATGACGTTCAAGTGTCGCTGGGTAGTACGATGACCGAGTATGCAATAATCGAAAATGTATTTGAGAGATTCATATCTGAGGCTGCCAGAATGGGCATTGACGTCATAGAAATAAGTGAAAACAATCGTGATTTGAGTTTAGACGAAAAAGAAAAGATCATTAAGACCATCGAATCAAAGGACATGCAATACTTTTGGAAAATCGGAAGGAAGGATCCTAGGCATCAATTGACCGTTGAACAGATTCTCTCAAGAACCGAACAAAGTATCAAGCTCGGTAGTAACAAGGTTATACTTGAGGCAAATGAAGGGATAGGTGTAGGCATTTACGACGAACGTGGTGCGGTGAAATGGCATCTCATGGGTGCTCTCACTTCAAAATTTCCTCCAAGAGCATTCGTTTTTGAAGCCCCACTTGAATCGCAGCAATCGGCTCTTATAGCTGAGTTTGGACAACGCGTAAACTTGGCAGAAGTCAGACCAGATCTGCTTATGTCTGTCGAAACACAAAGAAGAGGCTTAATGTCAAAAGCAGCATACGGGGTCTCTTATTTTCGAAAGGATCCAGAAGGTGGTCCTGCATCCAAATTTATCTACTATATAATAAAAACTAAATACCCTGTGGAACAGAGTGAATTGATTCGAATAAGTCATTTGCCGAGGAGAACAATTCAAAATGCCATTGAAGATCTTAAGGAACAAGGATTGGTTCTCGAGAAAAATAGCCTCGATGACACGCGACGTAAGGCCTATTATCCAGTACTTTCTGAATGGCTATGATTTTTTCAGTGGTTATGAACACCATTTAATTGGCGTCAGCATTGGACTGGATGTCTATCATATTGGCCTGGTTCAGGGTACCCATCTGCATAAATCATGAACAGTGTTTAAATTCATAAGCCTCACGAACAGGTCCCATCACGCCTCATACTTTTAGTAACCTATTGTTGTATCACTGACCAATCCAAAATCTATAAGTTTTTAAATCTCAGTGATAAGAATTAGAAGGAGAAGGCTACGTAAGCAGGCGATATTTGTGACTAAGCAGGAAGAAACCACCACTGAACATAGAGTTGAACCCAATGACGAGACGTTAAAGTTGCCAAAACCCGATCACGGTCAACCTGCTACCGATCCGGATTCGTCTCTAGATTTCGCTCAGGAGGTAGTAGATTATTCTAAGCGTTTGGAAACATGTCGAAAAACGCTCCATCTGGCAGGTAAGACGATCAGAGTAGGAACCACACCCAATGAAATACTTCATGAAACGAGGAATTATACTCTCTTGCATTATCGGCCTATGACAAACAAGACATTCCCAACTCCTATATTGGTTGTATACGCCCTTATGAATAAATCATATATACTTGATCTCCAGCCTGGAAAAAGTTGGATCCAAAATCTTCTTCGCCAAGGGTTTGATGTCTATCTGATTAATTGGAACGCTCCATCATCTATTGATAAATACATTTCTTTCGATGACTACGTAAATTACTACTTAGACCGTTGTGTTGAAACTGTAAAGAAAAAAAGAAATGTGGAAAAAGTAACATTACATGGTTATTGTCTTGGTGCAACGATGTCTGTAATGTATTCAGCAACACATCAGGAAAAAGTTAGGAATCTAGTGACTATTGCCCCCATAATAGATGCCGATCAAGACTCAACAGTTCTCGCAAATTTTGCCAAGAATATAGATGTCGATAAACTTGTAGATACTTTAGGGAATTTTACTTCTGAACAATTGTACACGTGCTATTCGATGCTTAAGCCATTTAAGCAGGGGGTGAACAAATACATTAACTTGGTGCAAAATATTGACAATAAAAAGTTCGTAGAGAACTTCCTAGGAGTTGAGAAATGGCTTTATGACACCCCCCCTATTGCAGGTGAAACGTTTAGGCAGTGGATAAAAGATATATACCAAAACAACTTGCTCGCAAAGAACGAAATGCGAATAAAAGAAATTTCAGGTAGAGACAATTACGCAACAGACGATCATAACATTATAGATCTATCAAAAGTTACAGTACCACTACTAAATATAGTCGCTGAAGAAGACCACTTGGTTGCCCCGGCATCCAGTGCTGCATTGAATGACTTGGTATCAAGTAAAGATAAACGTTTGATGAGATTCCATACTGGCCATGTGGGGCTTATTGC